>CADCTO010000476.1 GCA_902805585.1 uncultured Armatimonadota bacterium
TGGCGTGCGACGAGATCAGCTCGGTGACGACGAGCCCGGCCCCGTGCCGCTTGCAAAGGACGCGGAAGGGGTGTGCGGTGATGCCCGCCATGGGCGCAAGCACCACGTCGGGCCAGATGTTCAGATCGCCGATACGCATGACTTCTATTATAACGCACCGGGGCGGGTCCCGCCCCGGTGCTATCCACCACGGCTCGGAGCTTCCCGCTGAACGGCGGGCTGAGGGGAGTGTTGCCCGCCGTTCAGGGCGGGGCGCTTCCCCGCCCGGCCGCGGCCAGCGCGCCTGCCGCGGCCGGTGCGCCTGCCGCCCCCGCCTTCTTGACACCGCACGCCCGCCCACGTACAATCATTCTATGATCCCCCGGTTTCGCGCCCTGTTTTTTCTGCTCCTGCTCGTCGCCGTTCTGCTCGCCGCTTCGGTCGCCCAGGCCGCCCCGAAGGTGGTCGAGGTCAAGGTCGGCGGGGCGTACCCGACGTGGGGCATCCCCGAGCGGAACGCGACGGCCCCTGCCGACCGCGCCCGCCGGGCCGTGTTCGACGCCTTCTCGAAGAAACACCCGCACATCAAGCTCACCCGGTACTCCAGTCTGCGCATCCAGGGGCCGGCGGCGGAGTCCGGGATATTGATGGCCTACGCGGGCGGGACGGCCCCCGACGTCGTGTACGTCAATTTCCGCCTCCTGCGGAACTACGTGGGGCAGGGGTTCCTGCGGCCCCTCGACGATCTGGTCGCCCGGGACCCCGAGGTCATGGGGCGGGTGCAGCCGGCGGTCAAGAAGGAGCTGATCGTCGACGGGCGCCTGTACTCGATCCCCTACTCGCAGTTCGTCCAGGCGCTGTACTACCGCAAGGACCTGTTCCGCGCCGCCGGGCTGAACCCGAACAGGCCCCCGAAGACGTGGGACGAGTTCTACGCCGCCGCGCAGGCGCTCACGGACTACGAAAAGGGCCAGTGGGGGTTCGTTTTCGCCCAGGGCTCCGAGGCGTACTGGTGGATCAACTTCCTGTGGCAGGCCGGCGGGGACGTGGCGATCCCCTACGAGAACGACCGCTACCGCGCCGTCTTCAACAGCGAGGCCGGGGTGCAGGCGCTGGAGTTCTACCGCAAGCTGCTGCTCGGCGAGTGGACCGACAAAGGCGGCACCAAACGCGAGGGGGTCGCCACGCGGACGTCCACGCTCAAGCAGGACATCTCGGCGGGCAAGATCGGGATGTGGTTCGCCTACCAGAGCGACGACGTCGCCAACATGAACCAGTACGACCTGAACCCCAGCCTGCTCGGCATCACCGCGATGCCGCGCGGGCCCGGCGGCAAGACGGCCAACGAGATCAACGCGGGGATGTGGGCGATCAACGCCGCGGTCCAGGACCCCGAAAAGCTGGCCGCGTGCTGGGAGATGATCCGCTTCATGGCGAGTGAGGAGGCCGCCCAGCTCCGCACGGCGGCCTACGTCGAGAACGGGCTGGGCAGCCTCGTCAACCCGGTGGAATTGCGCAAGTGGGGCTACACCGAGTACATCACGCCCTCACAGAAGGACTGGCTCAAAGCCAACCAGGAGCTGTTCAAGACCGGCAAGCCCGAGCCCAACGGCCCAAACATGGCCTTCATCTATCAGCTCATGAACGAGCCGCTGGACCAGGCCATCATCTACCGCGACCGGCCCGCGCGGAAGATCCTCGACGCCGCCGTGAACAAGATCAACAGCAAGCTGCTGGACACGACGCCCGACGACGTGATGGCGAAGAAGCGCCTCCTCGCGTGGGCGATCGTGTCCCTGCTGCTGTGTGCCGGCGGTTTCCTCGCCGCGCGCGCCCTCCTCCGGACGCGCCGCGCCCTCAAAAGCGACGCCCCCGCCCCGCGCCTGCCGCTGCGGGTCCACCTGTCGGCCTGGGCGTTCATGGCGCCCGCCGTCGCCAGCATCGCGCTCTGGGCCTACCTCCCGCTTTTGCGCGGCATGGTCATGGCGTTCCAGGACTACCGCATCCTGGGCGGCTCGCGCTGGATCGGGCTGGACAACTTCATCGAGGCGGTCGGGCAGGACACCTTCTGGCGCGGCATCACCAACAGCTTCCTGTTCACCGGCTGGCTGCTGGGCGTGGGGTTCGTCCTGCCCATCGTGCTCGCGCTGCTGCTGAACGAGATCCCCCGGGGCAAGGTGTTCTTCCGGCTCCTGTTCTACCTGCCCGCCGTCACGACCAGCGTCGTGGTCGCCATGCTGTGGAAGCAGTTCTTCGACCCCGGTCCGACGGGGCTGTTCAACACGTTCAAGGCCGCCCTCGACCCCTTGTTCGCCTGGATGCCGTTCTATCCCGACGGCCCGCTGAAGTGGCTCCAGGACCCCGCCTACGCCATGTTCGCCGTGGTCCTGCCGCTCGTCTGGGCCGGGGCGGGGCCGGGCAGCATCATCTACCTGGCCGCCCTGCAATCCATCCCCGACGAGATGTACGAGGCGGCGGACCTGGACGGGGCGGGCTTCTGGACCAAGATCTTCCGCGTGACGATCCCCACCCTGACGCCGCTCATCATCATCAACCTGGTGGGGGCGACCGTGGGGGCGTTCAAGATCATGGAGCCGGTCCTGGTGCAGACCGGCGGCGGCCCGGACTACGCCACCTACACGGTCGGTCTGGAGATCTGGTACAACGCGTTCATGTACCTGAAGTTCGGGTACGCCACCGCCGCCGCGTGGCTGATGGGCTCGCTCCTGATCGGGCTCACCATCTACCAACTCCGCGTCCTCCAAAACGTCCGCTTCGCCGCCGGGAACCGGTAGGGCGGGTGGCGGCCCTCACCCCCTGCCCCTCTCCCCTTCCTCCGGCTTCGCCGGGGGGAGGGCCGCCACCCGCGCTGCGAGGCCCTACTTCTTCTCCTGGCGCAGCGCGGCGACTTCCTTTTTTGCGTCCCCCATCTTGTTTTTGTAGATCTCGCGGATCTCGCGGGGGGACGGGACGCGCCCGGTCTGGTAGTACCAGAGCGCGGCGCGGCCGAGCGCGAACGTGCCGGAGTAGGCGATGGTCCCCTTCAGGGCCGCGCCGATCCCCGCGGGCACGAAGCCGACGAGTTCGCGGGCGAGCGTCCGCCAGCCGAGGGCGCTGGCGATGGTGCCCAGCAGCTCCTTGATCTGGCGGGTGTAGCCCGGCTTCTGCCCGTGGGCGGCGGCCAGGCGCATGATGAGCATGATCTGGTTTTTGGTGAGCAGCAGCGTGTCGGCCACCGAGGAGGCCGGCAGCAGCACGCCCACGACCGGGATCACGCCGGGCAGCGCCGACAGCAGGGCGAAGTTGGCGTTCACGCGGGCAGTGTCGTTGATGAGCCGGTTGGACGCGGGGACGCGGAACAGGGGGAAGCGCCGGGCGAGCGCGACCGCCAGGTCCGGGCGCTGGGCGATCATGCCCGCCGCCACGTCGTCGGGCAGGCCGACCACGGGGACCGAGTTGGGGCCGCGCGCCCCGATGGTCTCGCCCGCGTCCCCCGCGTACAGGATAAAGGCGAACAGCTTGGCGGTCTCGGCGTCCGGCGGGTCGGCCAGAACGGTCAGGTGCTCGTCGGCGTTCAAGCGTTCGCCGGGCGTCGCCTTGGCCGTCAGCAGCACGTCCCGCAGCCGCGCCGTCTGCCCCGCCTCGCCGGTCAGGGCGAGGCGGAACGGCGCCTCCGCCTCCTCCTCGATGACGTTGGGCGAGACTTCCTTCAGCGTCTTCCAGAAACTCCAGGCCGATCCGACTCCTGCCACGTGGGTGACCCCTTTCCGGGGGCGAAAACGGGCCCCGCACCCCGTTTATACCCGGAATCGCCGCCGGATACCTAGCGTCCCCGCCGCCGCCGCCGGCCCGGACCGTCGCGAGAGACCCGCGGCCGGAACGGCGCCCGTTCGCCGGTCGGTCTTTCCCCGGACCGTCCGGCGCCGGCCTTTCCGCGCCCCGCCCGGCCGTTGTCAGGTTCTTCTTCTTTTGCGGTATAACAGACGTGACCGGCGACCAACGGCTGTTTCAGGGGACGCACGGACGCGCGGAAGGAAACGGCGCTCCGGATCGTTCCCGCCGCCGGCAAAGGTTCCAGGGGGGATCCGTCATGGATGGGGACCCGTTCGCCCAACATGTCGAGGCGATGCGCGAGCAGGTGTCGCTCCTGCGCGAGCACGTCGACGCGTCTCCCCCTTCCGCCCGCGCCCCCCTGGAGGAAGCCGTCGCCGTCCTGGACCGTTCGCTGGAGGCGCTCCGGCAGGCGGAGGAGTCGCTGAAGGCGAGCGAGGCGCGCAAGGCGGCCGTCCTCGAATCCGCCCTCGACTGCATCATCACCATCGACGCGGCGGACCGGATCGTCGAGTTCAACCCCGCGTCGGAGCGGACGTTCGGCTACCCGCGCGAGGCGGTCCTGGGCCAGGACATGGCCGAGTTCCTCGTGCCCCCCGGACTGCGCGAGGCGCAGCACCGGGGCCTGGAGCGCTACCTGGAGACCGGCGAGAAGTCCGTGCTCAACCGGCGCGTCGAGGTCCCCGCCCGGCGGGCCGACGGCTCCGAGTTCCCGGCGGAGCTTTCCGTCATCCCCATCGACGTGAACGGCGACGCCTTCTTCACCGCCTACCTGCGCGACATCACCGAGCCGAAGCGGGCGGAGCGGGCGCTCCGGGAGAGTCACGACCTGCTGCGGGCCGTGATCGAGAGCACGCCCGACGCGATCTTCGTCAAAGACCGGGACGGCCGCTACCTCCTGATCAACCCGGCCGGCGCCGCCTTCCTGGGGGCCGCGACGGTGGAAGAAGTCCTCGGCAAGACCGACGACGACTTCTTCGCGCCCCCGTCGGCGCGCGTGAACCGACAGAACGACCGCCGGATCATGGAGCGCGGGGAAGCGGAGACGTACGAAGACGCCGGCACCGCCAGCGGCGTCACGCGCGCGTTCCTGACCACCAAAGGCCCGTACCGGGACCGCGCCGGCAACATCGTCGGCGTGGTCGGCATCTCCCGCGACATCACGGAGCGGAAGCAGGCGGAGGAAGCGCTGAAGACGAGCGAGGGGCGCTACCACCGCGTCGTGACGAACGCCCCGGGCATGGTGTTCCAGTACGCCCGGCGCCCCGACGGCTCCACCCGCTTCCCGTTCGTCAGTGAGGGCTGCCGCGAGATCTACGGCCTGGAGCCGGCCGAGATCGAGCGGGACGCCGGGCGCATCATCGACATCATCCACCCCGACGACCGCCCCGCCTTCGACCGCTCCGTCGACGTTTCGGCCGCCACGCTGGCGCCCTGGAAGTGGGAGGGGCGCATCGTCCTGCCCTCCGGCGAGCAGAAGTGGCTCCAGGGCGCCTCCCGGCCGGAGCGCCAGGAGAACGGGGACATCGTCTGGGACGGCCTGCTCATGGACATCACCGAGCGCAAGCGCGCGGAACACGTGGCGCGCGGCCAGACCGCCGCCCTGTCGAGCACCCTGAACGCGCTCACCGCCCGGCCGGAGCTGGACACCTTCCTGGGGCAGGTGCTCTCGGCCATCACCGAGCCGCTGAAGTCGTGCTGCGCGTCCCTCTGGTTCTACGACCGCGAGCAGGTCGCCCTGTTCCATCACATGACCTACGACGACGGGCGCCTGCTGGAGGACGGGACGGCGGGGGAGCCCTGTACGCCGGACGAAGTGCCGCGCTGGCAAGAGATGGTACGGAGCCATCAGCCCGTGGTGGTGATGGACGCAAACGATGAGGACAGGGCTTCCCCCTGCGGCGGGAGCCAGCGGCTCGCTCCGGCCGAGACGCGCGCCCTGCTGCTGGTCCCCCTGCACCTCGACGGCGAGATGATCGGCCTGCTCAGCATCCACAGCGACGAGCCGCGGCGGTTCCTGCCCGAAGAGATGGAACTGACCCGGGCGCTCGCCCAGCAGGTGACGCTCGCCGTGCAGCTCACGCGCCTGGCGGAGCGGGGCCGGCAGACCGCCGTCCTGCACGAGCGCAACCGGCTGGCCCGCGAGATCCACGACACCCTGGCCCAGGGGTTCACCGGGATACTGGTGCAGCTGGACGCCGCCGAGGACGCGCTCGACGCCGCGCCGGGCGAGGCGCAGGACCACCTTGCCCGCGCGCGCGACCTGGCACGCGTGAGCCTCGCCGAAGCCCGACGCTCCGTGTGGGCGCTGCGCCCCCAGGTGCTGGAGCACCGGGGGCTGCCCGAGGCCCTGGCGGATTTGACCCGACGGATGACGCACGGCACCCCGGTACGGCCGGATTTCCATGTCCGCGGGACCGCGCGCGCACTGCCCCCGGAGGTGGAAAGCAACCTGCTCCGCATCGGCCTGGAGGCGCTGACCAACGCCCTGAAGCACGCGGGGGCGAGCGCGGTCCGCATCGAGGCGGACTTCGAGCCCGGCGAGGTGCGGCTTTCCGTGCAGGACAACGGGCGGGGGTTCGACCCGCATCGGCACCCCCCGGGCGGCGGCTTCGGCCTGACCGGCATGCAGGAACGCGCGGACAGCATCGGCGGGCGACTGCAGATCATCAGCCGCCCCGGCGGCGGAACCGAAGTCGTGGTGCGGGCGCCCGCTTGACGCCCGGAAGGGGGTCCCGATGAAGGAGAACCCGATCCGCATCCTGATCACGGACGACCACCCGGTGGTGCGGGAAGGCCTTGCCGCCATGATCGAGCGCCGGCCCGACATGACCGTGGTCGGCGAGGCGGGCAACGGGCTGGAGGCGGTGGAGCGCTTCCGTTCCTGCCAGCCCGACGTCGCCCTGATGGACCTGCGCATGCCGGAGATGGACGGCGTCGAGGCCATCACGGCCATCCGGCGGGAGTTCCCGGCTGCGCGCATCATCGTGCTGACCACCTTCGACGGCGACGAGGACATCTACCGCGGCCTCCGGGCCGGCGCGCGCGGCTACCTGCTCAAGGACGCAGGCCGCGAAGGGCTGCTGGAGGCGATCCGTGCCGTGCACGCCGGGCAGAGCTGGATACCCCCCGACGTGGCCTCCAAGCTGGCCGAGCGCGTCACCGGTCCCGACCTGACGGCGCGCGAGATGGACGTGCTCAGCCTGCTGGCCCAGGGCAGGAGCAATCAAGCCATCGCGGCGCTGCTGTTCATCAGCGAAGCCACGGTCAAGACGCACGTCAACAGCATCCTCACGAAGCTCGGCGTCGCCGACCGCACCCAGGCGGTGACCACGGCGTTGCGCCGGGGGATCGTCCACCTGGAGTGAGCGGGCGCCGGCGCGGCAGGGGCCGGGTCATCCTTTTGGATGAGACAAAACCCCGCCCCGGTGCCGATGGCAGGAGGCGCGACGTCGGATACACTTGTCTATCGAAGCAGCGTGCCGGTATTCTTCACAGACGAGGGATACGTTACTGTCGATAAAACGCTCATCGAAACCGGAGTATCCGCGGGCCGAAGATGGTCGCGAATTTTGACGCCGCCGTCGCGTGTTGTCAGGTTACGAGCTTTGCAGTCGAAGGCGTGAGGTGACGAGTCCCTGCAGCGTTGCAGAACCCTCGGAGCCGGCCTGATGGCGCAGCCGGACCACACGCGGGCGGCTTTTTTCTTGTGGAGTGAACCGTGACCGATACCGCGGAACGACAGCGCGAGCACGATCCTATCGCCGGCGACCTGTACCTGGCAGGCGAGCGGGTGCCGCCGGGCTTTTACAAGGAGGTCCGGAGCGGGCGCCGGATCCATCTGGCCCAGGACGATTTCCTTCCGGCCACCCTCGACGGGCGCGTCGCCTGCTACGCGCGCCTGCGCTTCGTGTGGGGCCGGGAACACCGGGACTAGGGCACTCAGGAACGCCGCCGCCGTGGGGCGCGGCCCGGCGCGCCGGGGCTTGACGGAGAGAAAAGGAAGATCACACTCCCCGGCGCGCGGACAACGTATCCCGAGACCCGTAACCGCCTGCGGGTGCGGGTCCCCCGCTCAGGGAAGAAACGTTCCCGAAGCCTCTCCTATGGCGTGACCCCCCGCGCCGCCGGCCGACACTTTCACCCGCCGCCGGTCGCGTTTCGCCACTGCCGCCTTTACGCCGTTCGGCGACCCGTTCGGTTCGTAGACCCGGGCTCTCGCCGGAACGGGCGCCGCCGGTTCGGGCGGGCCGGGCGCCAGTGCGCGCTTCATCTCGGTCAGTCGGCCCGCCATCACGCCGATGACGATGCCGAGGATCAGCCCCAGGGTCACCCCGATGAGAAGGGCCGCCACCAGACACAGCCCGGTCAAAATGCCGTTCATCGTCTGCTCCTCCCCTGCCTTTTCGCCGCGGCCGCCGGTATTCACGCCGGGGGCAGCGCCGCCGCTTATTCGTAACGGATGTCGTCCAGGAAGAACGTGATGGGACGGCCGGAGCCCGCGACCGTCCAGGCGAAGCCCGTCTTCACACGCGTCAGGTCTTTGCCCGCGAGCGGTATCCGGAACTGTTGCCAGGCGTCGGACAGCTTCACATCGGCGAGCTTGCCCTGCGCCGTGTCCGGGTACGTCTTATCGGACCCGAGCAGCCCGAACAGGAAGGTGACGGTCTCGCCCCCCTTGTCGCCGCGCGCCCAGAAGGTCAGGTGGGTCGCCCCGGACAGGTCCCACCCGCCGGGCTGGTCGCCCCAGTCGTTAGCCGGGTCCTGCCAGACCACGCCCCCCCATTCGCCCTTGTCCTGATAGTCGAACCGCAAACAGGTCTTGCCGCCGTGCGGCTTGACCGTCGAACGCTCGTCCATCTTGATGGCCTTGGCATTGCCCATCCACCCGGTCGGGAAGTACGCCGGCTTTTCGCGCGCGGCTTCGTCGTACACCGCCAGTGGCAACGGCGCCTTCGCGCCCGGCCCCAGCACGACCGCGCCCTTCGCCAGAAGGGGCACGTTCGCCACCGCGGCGCCGCCCTTGTTATCACGCACGTACGCGAACAGGCGGTACCCGCCCACCCCGGCCGGCATCTTGATCTCGGCCTGCCCCGGGCCCGCTTTGACGATGGCCGCCGGGTAGGTCGGCGGCACCTCTTCGGCGTCGCCGCCGACACCGAGCGCCTTGGGCTCACGCTGCAGGACCCACTGCACTTGGAGCGGATCGCCGTCCGGGTCCGCGGCGTCGAGCACGGCCTGCACGGTCGCGCCCGGATCCACCTGGTCCGCGCCCCGGAGCTTCAGGCCGTTCACGCGGGGGACGCGGTTGGCGGGGGGCTTCCCCGACCACAGTTCGGTCATCGTGTCGACGGCCGCCAGTCGGCTGCCGTCGGGCAGCAGCATGCCGAACCACGTGGCGGTCGCCTCCTGCTTGTTGCCCCAGGTGAACGCGTAGGCGCCCAGGCTGAGCCCTTTCTGCGCGACCACGGACTGCTCCCAGCCGCGCCGGTAGAAGGCCGCCTTCTCGGTGCTGCTCGGCTCCGGGACCACGCCCCAGGCGTTCTTGTTCATCTCCCAGCTTCCCGGCGGGCCGAACTCCGTGATGACGTAGGGTTTGACGCCCCCCGCCGCTTTGTACCGCTGCCCGACGGAGGCGGCGCCCGCGTAGGTGTTGATGCCGACGATGTCGATGTCCGGGCACAAGGCGTGGATGCTTTTGACCCGCTCGCCCCCGATCTCGGCCACCACGGTCATCGTCGGGTGGTTCGGGTCCAGCTGCTTGGCGAGGGCGGCGATGTCGTTGACGGCCTTCCAGACGGCCGGGTTGTCGCCCTTCTCGTACCCCTCCATCTCGTTGCCGATCCCCCACAGCAGGACGGCGGGGTGGTCCTTGTAGCGCAGGATGGCCTGCCGGGCGCGTTCCTTCTGCTCCGCGACCTGGGCGGGGTCGCCGTACTTGAAGCCGTGCCGCTCGTGGCCCAGCCAGATCCCGACCGCCACGGTCAGCCCCAGCTTCTGCGCCTCGTCCAGCAGCGGCCCGAGGTTGTCGGCGCCCCAGGTGCGGACCGAGTTGCCGCCGGAATCGCGCAGCAGCTGGAGAGACGCGCTCCCGCCGGCCCCTTTGATCAGGTAGGGCCGGTGGTCGCGCAGGAGCTGGTACCCACCGTCCTGCTTCACCACGCGGACGGGCACCGGTTTCGAGCGGGCAGCCGCCGCGGCGCCGCCGGGCTCCTGCGCCCGAAGGCAGCCGGACGCCGCCGCAAGCCCGGCCACGGTCAGAGCGGCGACCATAGCCGCGTCATGGACGCCCATCAAGTTCTTCCTCACGAAACTCTCCTCGTGCACGGAGGCGACCGAGCGCCTGGTTGAGTATAGCAGGTCCGGGCCACATTCTGCCGCGGGGCCACGGCCCCGCGGATCGAAAGCAACCCCGGCTTCTCAGGTATAGTAACGGCATGGGCCGTTTCCTACTATCCTGTCCGCCGCCCCCTTACCTGATACGATGAACATTACCGACGGAGGTTTCGCCGCCTACTACCGGGATAACGGCGACGGCACGGTGGAGAGCGCCGCCATCGACGTGATCTTCGTCGATACGCTGCCCCAGGACGTAAACGCGACCTACCTGATCCTCGCCCTCGCCGCAGAAGCAGGCGACGAGGCGCGCACGAACACGCTTTCCGTTCGCCTCGTCGCCCCCGATGGCGCCTCCGTCTTCCCGGACGAACCCTCGTTCCCGTACGAAAACTTCCAGGGGACGAGCAGCACCATCCTGAAGATCCCCTTCTTCGCCGTACACGCCTACGGCACCTACGCGTTCGAATGCTCCGTCAACGGCCAGCCGGCCAGACGCGTCACGTTCCAGGTGAAGCCGAACGCGGGCTGACCGGCGGCGGCGCGCCTCGCGCCGGTTTTTCTTTTTCCCGGTGGGTATAACGATATAGCGTCAGCGACGACGAGAAAGGGATACGACCATTTCTGAACGAGACAGGCAGCCGCGGATGCATTCGACGGACCGCACCGAACGCGCGATGCTGGTCGCCCTGGAGACCGACGAGAGCGCCGACCCCCTGCCCTCCCGGCTGGACGAGCTGGACGAACTGGCGCAGACGGCCGGCGTGCAGGTGGTGCGTAAGATCGGGCAGCGGCGTAAGCAGCTCGACCCCGCCTACCTGATCGGGCACGGCAAGGCCGACGAGCTTTTTTCCGAGGTCAAAGAGACCGAGGCGACCCTGGTCATCTTCGACGACGAGCTGTCGCCGACGCAGCAGCGCAACCTCGGCGAGACGCTGCAGACGCGCATCATCGACCGGACGCAGCTCATCCTCGACATCTTCGCCCAGCGCGCGCGCACGCGCGAGGGCAAGCTCCAGGTGGAACTGGCGCAGCTCACCTACCTGCTGCCGCGGCTGGGGCTCCTGTACACCAAGTTCGAGCGCCAGCAGGGCGGCATTGGGGTCCGGGGCGGCGCGGGCGAGACGAAGCTCGAAACGGACCGGCGCAAAGTGCGCGAGCGGATCACGGAGCTGGAGCGCGAACTCGACGAGGTGCGCAAGCAGCGCGAGCAGCAGCGGGCGTCCCGGCGCAAGCTGCCGTTCCCGACGGCCGCCCTCGTCGGCTACACGTCCGCCGGTAAGTCCACGCTCCTGAACACGCTGTCCGGCTCCGAGATTCTGGCCGACCGGATGCTGTTCTCGACGCTCGACCCGACGACGCGGCGCGTGGTCGTCCCGGAAGGGTGGGGCATCCTGCTGACCGACACGGTCGGCTTCATCCGCAACCTGCCCCACGACCTCGTGGCCGCCTTCCGGGCGACCCTGGAAGAGGTGACCGGCGCGGACTTCCTGATCCACGTCGTGGACGCCAGCGCGCCGGAGGCCGACCGCCAGCGTGACACCGTGATCGAGACGCTGGAGCAACTGGGCGCCGGCGATAAACCGGTCATCACCGTCTTCAACAAGGCGGACCTCGTGGAAGACCAGTACGCCCTGCGCTCCCTCGTGGCGACCACGCCCAACGCGGTCTACATCTCGGCGGCCAAAGCCGAGGGGATCCCGTACCTGATGGACCGCATCACCGAAACGGTCAAGACGCTGGTCGCCCATCTGGAACTCGCGGTCCCCTATTCCCGCTCCGACCTGGTCTCGCAGTGCTACGAGTACGGCCGCGTGATCTCGGTCGAATATAAGGACGACGCGATCTACGTCACCGCCGACGTCGCCCGCTCCCTGGCCGGCCGGCTTTCCGAGTTTGCGGTGAAGTCGGAGGTCGTTGAGGGATGAGGCGCGGGGGATGAGGGATCAGAGGGAGAGCGTTTTTCCTCATCCCTCATCCCCCGCGCCTCATCCCCCGCCTTCCATCCACATCGGCACGTCGGGCTGGAGTTACGACCACTGGGAGGGCGTTCTGTATCCGCACGGCACCCGCTTGCCCGAGCGGCTGAACTACTACACGGCGCGATATCGGACGGTCGAAGTCAACAGCACCTACTACCGCTGGCCGCGTGACACGACGTTCGGGGGGTGGCACGGGCGGCTGCCCGACGGCTTCCGCATGACGGTCAAGGCGCCGCGCGGCCTGACCCACGCGAAGAAGCTGTACGAGCCCGAGGTCTGGCTGGAGCGCGTCGCCGGCGGCGTCGGGCACCTGCGCGAAAAGCTGGGCACGTTCCTGGTCCAGCTCCCGCCGAACTTCGGCTACGACTACGAGCGTCTCGACTATTTCCTGCGATCCGTCCCGACGTGGATACCGACGTCCGTGGAGTTCCGGCACCCGGACTGGAACCGGGACGAGGTGTTCGACCTCCTGGCCCGGCATAACGCCGCCTACTGCGTCATGAGCGGCGCGAACCTCCCGTGCGTCCTGCGCGCCACGGCGTCCTTCGTCTACCTCCGCCTGCACGGCCCCGACCCCGCCTACCTGTACGGTGGCTCCTACTCCGACGACGATTTGCGGTGGTGGGCCGACCGCATCCGCGAATGGCAGGCGTCCGGCCGCGACGTGTGGGCCTATTTCAACAACGACGGCGGCGGCAACGCCGTCCGCAACGCCGACACGCTGCGCGGGCTGCTGGGCACCTAACTTCCCCGCCCGTGCGCCGGGCAGGAGTGCCGCGCCGTCCCGTCGAATCATGCCGCAATCCCCTTCGGCGACGGACGAGACAACCATCCCATGCGAGAAGAACCCAACGCGGCGGTCATCGGCTACGGCTTCGCCGGCAGGAGTTTCCACAGCTACCTGATCGGCATCACCCCCGGCCTGCGACTGCACGGCGTCTCCTCCCGCGACGCGGCGGCGCGAGAGCGGATCGTGCAGGAGCGCGGCTGCCGCGCCTACGAGAGCTTCGAGAGCGTGATCGAAGACCCGGACGTCGATCTCGTCGTGCTGGCGACGCCGAGCAGCACGCACGCGGATCTGGCCGTGCGCGCGATGGATGCCGGTAAGCACGTCGTGACCGACAAGGTGATGTGCCTGTCGCTCGCCGACTGCGACCGGATGATCGAGACGGCACGGCGACGGGGCGTGTTCCTGTCCGTGTTCCAGAACCGGCGCTGGGACGGCGACTTCCTGACCGTTCAGCGACTGATGCAGCAGGGCGAGGACGGCGAACTCGGGAGCGTCCGCTGGATCGAGCTGGCCTGGCAGGGCTTCGGCGCGTGGGGCGGCTGGCGCGGCCAGGCGGCCATGGGGGGCGGGCGGTTCTGGGACCTGGGCGCGCACCTGGTGGACCAACTGGTCGTCCTGTTCCCCGGGCGCGTCGAGAGCGTCTACTGCCGCCTGCACCACGACTTCACCCACACCGACGTCGAGAGCGAGGCGCTGATCGTCGCGACGTTCACGGGCGGGTGCACCGGCATCTGCGACCTGTCGAGCCTGAACGCCGTATCCAAGCCGCGCTTCCTCGTCCACGGGTCGAAGGCGACGCTGGCGAAACACGGCCTGGACCCGCAGGAGAAGGCGATGATCGCCGGCGACATCGACGCCGCCGTCGAGGACCCGAAGCACTATGCGCGCCTGTACACCGGCAAGACGGAACAGGAGGTCGCGACCGTCCCCGGGCGGTGGCGCAGCTACTACGAGAACGTCCGCGACGTGCTGACCCGGGGCGCGGAACCGGCCGTTTCGCTCGACAGCGTGCGGCGCGCGATGTCGATCCTGGACGCGGCGCAACGATCCGGCCGGACAGGGCAGGTGGTGACACTTTGACCGCGCCCCGTCCATCAAAAAGGAGCAACGGATGCAGCTTGGATTTCTAACGGACGGCCGTGTGGAAGATGTGACGTTCGCGGCGCGGGAGGGGTTCGACTGCCTCGAACTCGCGCTCTTCGGCGACACGGCGCTCTTCGAGAACAGCCGCGACCTGCGGCAGGCGTTGGGGGACGAGGACATCGATCTGCCCGCCGTCAGTCTGTTCGGGCAGAACTATTTCCACGAGGACCGTGCGGAAGCCAAAAAACTCGCCGACCGGCTGCAGCGGGTGACGGATCTCGCGGCGGAACTGGGGGCGGGTCTGCTCGTCTTCGGGACGGGCAGCACGCCACCCGGCGAAACCGACGCCGACAGGGTCCAGGCCGCCGTCGAGCATTTCGGCCCGGCCATCGCGGATGCGCAGGCGCGCGGCTTGCAGGTCGCCTTCTACAACTGCCACTGGGAGAACGTCATCGACCGGCCTTCCGCCTGGGACCTCGCCCTCCCCCGGCTGCCGGGCGTCGGTGTGAAATTCGACCCCAGCCACCCCGTCCAGGCCGGGCGCGACTGGAAAGCGGAACTCCTGGCTGCCGGGCCGCACCTGCGGCACGCCCACGCCAAGGACGTGCTCAACGTCGGCGGGAAGTTCATCTCCGACCCGAACCCCGGTCTGGGCGACATTCGCTGGGAGGAGTTCTTCGGCATCCTGTACCACGTCGGATTCGACGGCGCGGTCTGCATCGAGCCGCACAGCCCCATCTACACGGGCGAACGCCGCTACGCCTTCCTAGAACTTTCCCACCACTACCTGCGCCGGTTCTTCGCCTAGGGGTCCCGCCACCACTGATCCTGGAGGCCGGGCGCCGCGACGGGGCTCCCGGAGTCCCCGCCCGGAAGTAGGGGAAGCCGACGCCCACCTACGAAGCGTTGCAGCGGCGGCGACCGCCTCCGTCAGGGATGCGCGGGCGGTGCGGGCAGGCGAAAGCGCTCCGGTTCGCCCGGGCTAATGGCCTCCGACTTTGTGCGCGTTGCGGCCACGACGGGCGCGGGCGGTGCGGAACACGCTGGGATGGTCGGCAGCCACATCCGCTGATTTCTGGGCGGTGTCGCGCGGATCGGACGCAAAAAGAGGCTGCCTCCACGCGTCGCGGATGCGCGCCTCGACCAGAACCTCGATGGCGGTGACGACCGCTTCCGGCAGGCTGGGGGTCAGGCCGATGACCTGTTCGCGCTGCCATCGCCGGGTGACGCCCGGCCCGAACACCGACTCCGCCCCGTCCTCGACATCCTGCCACCCGGAAACGCACCACCTGCCGCCCGGCAGCCGGGAAAGGGCGCTGCGGTGCGGCCCGTCGGTCAGCCGGAAGCCGCCCAGTTTGTTGGGCCCCTCCACCTCGACGACGGTCTCCAGGCGCACGCTGCAGAGCGCCGTGTGGATCGTGCGGAGGATATGCTCATATTCGGGATGCATCCTCGTCCCCTTCTGTCGGCGGGGCAAAGATCATACCCGTCGCCCCGCCATTTGATTAGAGGTAGAAGAAGAACAAGAAGTTTCACTGTGCCAAATACGGGATTACGTACGGCCCTTTGGGGATGGCGGCCAGGGTGGAGGCGGGGCCGTGACGGGCCAGCGCGCGGGCGAGGCCGTCCTCGACGGTGGCGGCGGGCGTGACGAAGAGGCGGGCGAGCGTGTCCGGGGCGATGCCGTCACAGACGCAGAGCACGTCGTTCCGCCGGACGGCTTTTGCAAGCTCCTCCACCTGCCACTGGTCCGGGATCGGCGCCCAGCCGGGCCGCTGCATCGCCTCCACCAGACCCGGCAGGTCTTCGGTTTCCAGCAGCGTCCGCGTGAAGTCGGGGCCGCCGACGCCTTCGGAACAGGCGGCGGCGATCACGATGCTGCCGCCGGGCTTGACGATGGGCAGCGCGCCGACCATTCCCTTGACCGCCTGGTAGAAGGTGGCGTCGAGCGGGGCGCCCGCGCCGGTCGTGACCACCACGTCCACGGGTTCGGCGACGGGGACGCGGACGTGCTTCTCCACGAAGGCGACGCCGGTCTGCCACGCCCGTTCCAGATCGCCCGCGAAGACGCCGGTGATGCGGTTCGCCTCGTCGAGCGTGACGTCCACGATCAGGTCGGGCGGGACCAGCTTCGCTATGGCGAGGTTCTCCGCGTGGACCGGGTTGCCGTCGAGGACGCCGTTGGTGGCCCGCGGGTGCTCCAGGAAGCGGGGGCTGTGCCAGGCCTGCACCGTTTCCAGCGCCGCGATGCCCGGCATCACCATCTTGCGCCCGCCCGAATAGCCGGCCATGAAGTGGGGCTCGATCAGCCCGACGGTGACCTTCAGATCGGCGTCGCAGTAGGTGCGGTCGAGGTGAACGGGCACGCCGTTGGGCGTGACGCCGAAGAAGCGGTGCGCCGCGCGGTCCGTGCAGACGTGGTTGACGATGCGGCAGGTGCGCACGATCTCGGGCCCGAGCATGGCGTCGAGTTCCGCGCCCTCGTTGGGGCGGTGCGTCCCGGTCGCGATCAGGATCGAGACGTCCTCGCGCTTCAGCCCGCCTTCGGCGAGGGCGTCGAGAAGGGGCGGCAGCAGGAGCGGGTTCGGCACGGGCCGCGTGACGTCGCAGACGACGACGCAGGCGTTCCGCCGTCCCCGCGCCAGTTCCGAGAGCGGGCTCGCCCCGATGGGCCGCGCGAGCGCCGCTCTGGCCGCCGCCACCGGGTCGGCGAGCGGCGGCGCGGGCGTAAGCTTCAGCACCCCCACGAGGTTGGCGTCGGGCAGTTCCGCTTCCAGACCGTTTTTTCCGTATTCCAGGCGCACACGCACGGCGGGTCCCCTCCTTCGGCAGGCGCGCTCGCCGCTACGCGAGCGCGGACGGCAGGACGATGGTGAACGTCGTCCCGCCGCCGACCTCGGTCTGCACGTCGATGGTGCCGCCGTGCATCTCGACGAACGCCTTGACCACGCTCAGCCCCAGGCCGATCCCCTTGCTGTTGTACTCGTAGTGGCCCGAGGCGTGGTGCGCGATGTCGAAGCCGGCGAAGAACGGCTCGAAGATGTGCGGCAGGATGGCGGGGTCGATGCCCACTCCCGTGTCGCTGACGCGGATCTCGGCGCCGCCGTCGCCCGTCTGGCGTGCCCAGACCGTGATCGTCCCCTCGTCGGGCGTGAACTTGACGGCGTTGAGCAGCAGGTGGTTCAGGCAGTCGCGGATCTTCGGGGCGTCGAGGGCGTGCGTGCCCAGGTCCTCCAGCCAGTGCGGGTAGTCCTCCACCAGGGTCTGCCGGCGTTTCAGGATGAGGGGGCGGACGTCGTCGATGGCGGTCGCGAGCAGGCTCGACAGGTTCGTGTACCGGCGGTCCAGCCCCTGCTGGAAGCGGCCCGCCTGGAGCATCGTGATGATCTGCTCCATCACGTCCTGCAGGCGCCGGCTGGAGTGGTGCAGGCCCTGGACCCATTCGATCAGCGCCGGCGGCAGGTCGGGCATCTCGGCGAGGAACTGCGCCGTGCCCGCCACGATGGTCACGGGCGTCCGCAGCTCGTGACTGGCGACCTCGATGAAGGCGAGTTTCAGGCGGTTCGCCGCTTCCAGGGCCGCGTTCTTGTCCTGAAGCTCGGCGAGCAGTTGCCGGCGTTCCGCGGCGAGCCGGTGCCGTTCGACGGCGTCCCGGGCCAGGCTCTGCAGCTCGTCGGCGTTCCACGGCTTGGCGATGTAGCGGTACACGCTGCCCCGGTTGATCGCGTCGATGACGGTTCTGATGTCGGAATAGCCCGTGAACAAAAGCCGGACCGCCTCGGGGTACTCGTCGCGGACTTTCTGGAGGAACTCCACGCCCGTCATCCCCGGCATCTGCTGATCGCTCATCACGACGTGGACGGGTTCGTCGCCCAGGCGTCGCAGTCCCTCCTCGGCGCTCGTCGCGGCCAGCACCCGGTAGTCGGGACGCAGCAGGTCCTGCACGCTCCGCACCACGTCGGGCTCGTCATCGACCACCAACAGCGTGTGCCGCTCAGCCATCGCGTTGCTCCCGTCGGAAACGTTCACCAAAACCGTCCCGCCCTTAGGGTACCCCGGCGCGGCGCCGGAAGCACATCGTCTCGCGCGGAGGAACGGGGCGGCGTCCCGGCGCATAGAAGCCTATGACCAAGCCCGCCGCCGTCGCCGCCGCCGCCGCGCCGCGTTCCCACACCCTGGCCGGGGACTTCTGTCTGCACCCGCGTTTCCGTTCGCGCTTCCTGCGCGCGGAGCGGGACGTGCTCGTGTACCTGCCGCCCGGCTACGACGCCAACCGGGCCGAACGCTACCCCGTGCTGTACCTGCACGACGGGCAGAACCTGTTCGACGGCGCGACCAGCTTCCTGCCCGGCCGGGAGTGGCGCGTCGACGAGACCGCCGGGGACCTGATGGCGCGGGGCGTCATCGAGCCCTTGATCGTGGTCGGCATCTACAACGCGGGCGGCGAGCGCATCGAGGAGTACACCCCGACGAAGGCCGCCGGGGGCGCGGGCCGCGGGCGCGGCGGCGGCGCCGACCGGTACGGGAAGATGCTCGTCGAGGAACTGAAGCCCTTTATCGACCGGCACTACCGGACGCTGCCCGGCGCCCCCGACACCGGGCTCGGCGGCGCG
>CADCTO010000477.1 GCA_902805585.1 uncultured Armatimonadota bacterium
CGAGGCCGGGTTCGGCGCGGGCGGGGACGGCCGCCGCGGCGGCGCCGAAAACGGCGAGCGCCGGCGCGGCCGCCCCGGCGGCTGACGAGAGAGAGAACTGCATCGGGCTATCTCCTTGACTGGTCTGGCGCCGCCTGCGCGGCGCGGGCTGGCAGGGTTATTCGCGATACCCCGCCGGAATACCTTGTTCGGCCGCCGGTGGGGGACGTCCTTTCTGTGGAGGAACCGTCCGCCCGTGTCGATAATGTCACGCTGTGGGTTGACCCTGGCGGCGCGCGCGGTACCGTATTCGTGGCGGGGCCGGGGAGCGGGCTGCACGCTTTGCGCTGCGTTGCGCTGCACGCGCTGCGTGGCGCGGGTGAGGTCACCCTGGGAGAGGCGACGTGAGCGAAGAGACCCCTTCGGCGGATCGGGACCGGGCACGGCGGGACGCGGCGGCGCTCCGGGAGAGCGACGAGCGTTTTCGCCTCCAGGCGGCCGAGGTGCTGGAGAACGTCAGCGACGCGTTCTACGCGGTGGACGGGCAGTGGCGCTTCACGTACGTCAACCGGAACGCGGAGCGGATCTGGGGCATCCGGCGCGAGCGGCTTCTGGGCAGGAACCTGTGGGAGGCGTTCCCCGCCTCGATGGGCAGCGAACTGCACGGGGAGATGCTGCGCGCCGCGGCGGAGCGGCGGGCGGCCCATGTCGAGATCCGGTCGGCGGCGCTGGGCGGCGCGTGGCTGTCGGTGAACGTGTACCCGAGCGGGGACGGGCTGGCGGTCTATTTCCGCGACGTGACAGAGCGCAGGGAGGCAGAGGAGCAGCGGTACTGGCTGCTGCGGCAGGCCCAGAGCCGGGCGGCGGAACTCGCCGCGGTGATGGAGAGCATCCCGGACGCGCTGTTCATCGGCAACGCGGCCCTGGTGACGCTGGCGAACGCGCCGGCGCTGGACCTGCTGGGCTGCGGCTCGCTGGAGGAGCTGAACGGGGACCTTCAGGGTTTCGTGGGGCGGGCCCGGATACGCGACGCCACGACCGGGGGCACGCTGCCCCCGGACCGGTGGCCGTTCGACCACGCCCTGGAGGGCGGCGGGCACCGCGTCCGGGAGCTGGTCGTCCGCCACGCCCGTCTGGATCGGGACGTGCTGCTGCGGTGCGCGACGTCGCCGGCGCGGCTCAACAACGAGATCATCGGGGCGGTCTCGCTGAACACCGACATCCGGCGGTCCAGGGACCGGTTCCTGGTGCGCGGGCTGCTCAACGCGCACGAGGAGGAGCGGCGGGCGGTGGCGTACGAGCTGCACGACGGCCTGACGCAGTACGTGATGGCCGCGCACGCGCACCTGGAGGCGTTCCGCGCGCTGCGGCAGGAAGCGGCGGCGCCGCCGGAAGCCGCCGACGCGGACGCGGACGTGGAGCGCGAACTGGGCCGGGGCCTGGAGTGTTTGCGGCGGGCGGTGCAGGAGTCGCGGCGTCTGGTGAGCGGGCTGCGGGCGCTGGCGCTGGACGACCTGGGGCTGGCGGGGGCGCTCGAGCTGCTGCTGGCCGAGGAGAAGGCGCGGGCGGGGTGGCGCGAGGCGGAGTTCGTGCACAACGCCGCCGGGCGGCGCTTCGACGCTCTGCTGGAGACGGCGGCGTACCGCGTGGCGCAGGAGGCGCTGACCAACGCGCGCAAGCACGCGCGGACGGAGCGGGTGCGGCTGGTGCTGGTCGCGGGCGCGGACGAGGGGACGGGGAAACCGGACCTGACGCTGGAGGTGCGCGACTGGGGGCGGGGGTTCCGCCCGGAGGAGAAGGCGGGCGAGTACAGCCACCTGGGGCTGCCGGGGATGGCGGAGCGCGTCGGCCTTCTGGGGGGCGCCTACCGCCTGCGGAGTGCGCCGGGGCAGGGGACGCTCGTGCGGGCGGTGTTCCCGGTCGCCGCGCCCGGCCTGCCGGCGGAAACGGAAGCAACGGAAGCAGTGGACGAAACGATGGACGACAAGGGGGTCACCAAGAGCGATGGAGGGGAAGAAGACGGAGGCGTCGGGGGCGGGTGAGGCCCGCGGGGAAAGAGTCCCGGTCGTGGTCGTGGACGACCACGACATCTGGCGCGACGGGGTGCGCAGTTTGCTGGCGCGCACGGAGTTCGAGATCGTGGGCGAGGCCGCCTCGGGCCCGGAGGCGCTGGCGCGGGTGCGGGAGCTGCGGCCGCGCCTGGTCCTGCTCGACATCCGCATGGCCGGCGGCGACGGGCTGGACGCGCTGCAGGCGCTCAAGGCCGAGCACCCGCAGGCGGCGGTGGTGATGCTGACGACCTACGAGAACCCGACCTACCTGGCCCGGGCGGTCGCCGGGGGCGCGGCGGGCTACCTGCTCAAAGGGACCGGCCGCGACGAACTGCTCGCGGCGCTGCGCACGGTGGCCGGGGGCGGCATGCTGCTGGGGCCCGAGGACCTGACCCGCTCGCTGCGCGTTTTGAACGGGAGCGGCGGCGGCGGGTCCGCCGGCGCCGGCGGCCTGCCCGTGCCGCTCACGGGTCGGGAGCGGGAGGTGCTGAAGCTGCTGGCGGCCGGCCTTTCCAACCCGCAGATCGCCTCGGCGCTGACGGTGGCCGAGAGCACGGTCAAGACGCACGTGGACCACATCCTCGTCAAACTGGGCGTCTCGGACCGGGTGCAGGCGGCGGTCTGGGCCGCCCGCCACGGCCTGGCCCCGGAACCGGAATAGCCCCGCGGGCCGGAAACCGGCCGCACGAACCGTCGGGTGCGGAAAACGTCCCGATGCGGTGGGCTAAAATGCCGTCTGTTCGGCGATCATCCGTGCCGGCGCCTGTCGTCCGCTCGACCTCCGGCGGCGCGGTCGGGCGGGCGCCGGCAGGCAGGAGATGTCGCCGGCCCCGGTGAATCTGCTTTCCGTCAGCCGATCCGTCGTTTCCTGTTGTCTGGCATGACGCCTCACCTGCGGCGCGGGCATCGCTTTCTGCCCGTCCCCCTCGCGGAGCGCCATTCGTCTCGCCCGGTTTTCAGGCGGTACGTGGGTTCCTTCTTTCCGTCTCGCCGACTTGACCGCCTGCCGGGCCGCCGGGGCGCGCTGTGCGATGGCGTGCCCTACACCGCACGGTATTGCCCGCGTCGCCCGCCCGGGACGCCGGCATCGAGAGGGGCATCCGATGAAACGGTTCAAGATCTTCACACTCGCGGGACTCTTGTTCGCCTTTGCCATCGCGCACGCGACGGGGAACCTGTTCGACTTCATGGGCATGATGCGCGGCATGCAGTTCGGCCCGCTGACGCTCCTGAGGACACCGGACGTGCGCAAGGAGATGGGCCTGAGCAAGGCCCAGGACGGCGACCTGAAGAAGCTGACCAAGGAGTACGACGACGCGCTCAAGGCGATGACGCAGAAGGCGCAGGGCAGCGGCGACACGGCGAAGATGACGGAGATGGCGAAGGAGATGGAGGCCCTGGAAACCTCGTTCGGTAAGCGGGCGTTGGGCCTCCTGGACGAGCCGCAGCGCAAGCGACTGAGCGAGATCCGGGTCCAGGCGATGGGCTTCCGCGCCCTGCTCGATCCCGAAATAGGGGCGGCGCTCGCGGTTACGGAGGACCAGAAGGCGAGCCTTTCCGTGATGGACCGCGAGTACCAGCAGGCGATGGGGAAAATCTTACGGAGCAACGCGCGCTCGATGCAGCGGGACAGGACGGCGCTGATGAAGGAGTACAAGGCGAAGGCCCTCCAGATCCTCTCGGCCGAGCAGGGCGCCCGGTTCACGGCGATGGAGGGGGCGCCCTTCAAGGGCACCGCCGGTACCGGCATCTGAACTCGCCCGCCGCCCCGGCGAGGTCGGCGTTGCCCGGCCCGGCGCGGGACCGTATCCCAAAATTTGCCTCTCGACAGGCTGAGGGGTGCCCATGCCGGGCGTGTTGCGGGTACAATGGCTGCCATGGCATCACGACGAACCACAAACCAACCCGATCCGGAAACCGCCGCCGATGGGAGCGACCCGCAGGCCGCCGGCGGCGGCGACACGACCGCGGCGGAAAGCACCGCGACCGGGGCTCGCCCGCGCCGGCAGTCATCGCCGAAGCGTTCCGGCGCCGCGGTCCGCGGCAGGCGCACGGGGGGCAACGAGACCACGCGTCTGGTCGAGGCGCTGCTCAAGAGCCGCGGGAGCCGGGGCGCGAGCCAGCAGGACCTGGAACTCGCGGTCCGGTGGGCCGAGGGCGTGCGCGCCGAGGCCGCGGCCGTCGAAGCCGAAGCGTCCGACCTCCGAAAACTGGGGCCGCGGGGCAGCAAGCCGGGCGGCGCGACGGGAGCGGCGGCGACCCGGCAGAAGCAGCAGCGGCAGGAGCGGCAGCGCGAGCTGGACGAGCGCCGGCAGCGTTTGGCGATGAACCAGGCGCTGCTCGACGGCATCGGCGGCGGGCGCGTGTCGCTGGACGTGCGGGACGGGCAGCTCCTGTTCCTGCACGGAGAGTACGCCGCCTCCCACGCGGCGGCCGAGGAAGCCGCGGACGGCGGCGAGCCCTGACGGAACGGCGAGAGGAAGGGCCGGAGCACGGTCGGTGCTCCGGCCCTTCCTCTCGCCGCGTGTAGGGCTCACCGGGCGCGGGTGGGGTTCCCCGGCGGCGCGCTCGTTCCCCGTCCGTACTTCACTGCGCCGCCGAAGCAAGGCACAGCGCCGCCACGGTGAGCAGGGGGGCGAACGCGGGAAGCAGGCGCCGCCGGTCGGCGGCGGCAGAGCGGTCGACGGCCGGGTACGTGACACGGTAACGGTTCGTCGTTATGTTTGGCAGACTCCGGCATGGGTTCGCGGTCGGCGGTCATGTGCCGACGGCTCTGTCGGGCCGTCTCCGAGTTCCGGATGGCCGGCACTCCGTTGATAAGGACGCCCGTGCCGTCCTCACGCGGGAACGTTCCCGG
>CADCTO010000478.1 GCA_902805585.1 uncultured Armatimonadota bacterium
ATGAACAACATAGCCAGGACACCCGTTGTGCTTGGCCCGTCAACTCGTAGCGCCGGATCTCCATCATCCCAGCACAGGGCGATTGCATCTTATTGGCCCAGTCCGGCGAGCACCGTGAGCAGGTAGTCCTCGTCGAGGGCGGCGCGGAAGCGCTTGGTAGCGACGCTCCCTTTCGCGGTGCGCTCCTGGCGCAGGAGGTTGAGGGCGAAGTGGCGCAGCACCGCCAGGTTCTCAGCGCCGTCGCCGACGCGCACGCGGCTGTCGTCCTCGCGGAAGGCCACGTCGAGGATCCAGTGGACGCGATTCTCGATCCCCCAGTGGCTGCGGACCGCCTGCCCGAAGGCTTTGGCCTCGCCCGCCCCGCTCAACAGGTAGTGGCGCACCTCGACGGTCACTGCCTCGCCGGCTCGGCACTCGCGCTCGACCAGGCCGATGGCGCGCAGCCCGGCCCACCCATCGCCCCGGTTGAGGTAGGCGAGGAGGGCGGGGTCGCGGATCGTCCAGTAGCGGCGCGTCTCGCGCCGGCCGTGGCCCTTCTCGGCCGTCTCGTAGTAGTCGTGGTCGGCCAGGGCGTAGTCGGCGAACCCCGTGGCGCGGGCGTGGGCGAAGGCGTCCGCCACCTCGGCGTGCAGGGTCGGGTGGTTATCCTTCAGCGCCAGCGCGTAGTCGGCGCCCTGGCCGACGATCTGGGCGGCGATGGCGGTCTGGCAGCCCAGCGCGTCGATGGTCACGGTGCTCCCCTCCAGCGCCAGGAGCCGCAGCAGGGCGGGGATGGCGGTGATCTCGTTCGACTTATCGTCGACGGCCAACTGCCCCAGGACCAGCCCGCTGCCGGAGGCCCAGGCGCTGACCATGTGCAGCGCCGCCTTGCCGTTGGTCCGGTCGTGCGAGCGGCGCAGCGTCTTGCCGTCCAGCGCCACCACCTGTCCGGCGGTCTCCGGCACCACCGCGCGCACCCAGGCGAGGAAGCAGCGCTGGAACTCGGCCGGGTCGAGGCGGGCGAAGACGCGCCCGAAGGTGTCGTGGGAGGGGATGCCGCCCGGCAGCGCCAGGAAGGTCCGCAGCCACGCCTCCTTGGCGCGCCCGAAGGTCTCCACCGCCACCCAGCCGTCGGCCCCGCAGAGCACCGCGCACAACGCGATCGTCACGATATCCCCCAGCAGGTGGTCCTGGGCGCGCTCCACGCGCGGGTCGGTCAAGGGGGCGAAATGCGCGCTGATGCTGGTACCCGGCGTCCCGGCCATGCCCGTCCCCCCTCCGCCATCGCTCCGCCGTCGCCTGCGGCAGTATCGCCGACGCCGAGAAGGCACGCCGCGCCTATGATTTAGATGCAATCGCCCTGGCGGCAGGCCCGGCCCTCCTTGTTTCGGGTGCCGGCGGGGCTGATAATGGGCGAGGACAAGGGCCATGATGTGAGGCGCCAACGTCGGAACTCG
>CADCTO010000479.1 GCA_902805585.1 uncultured Armatimonadota bacterium
AGGCAGACACGCCGCTCGCCTTCCCCTTCCTGATCGGTGCGCACGGGCTGGTGGCGGCGACCGTCGTGCTGACGCTGCTCGACTGGCCGTCCGTCTGGGAGCGGGGGCCGTACGCCACTGCCCTGGTCGCGGCCCTGATCGCCGCGCTCTACGGCGTGGTCGCTGTCGCCTTCCGCATGCCCGCGCTTGCCTATGCCGCCGCGGCGGCAGCGTTGATCGCCGGCCAGTTGCTCGTCCCGGCCGGCGCGGGCGTTTCGGACCGCGCCGTCCTCGCCGCCGTGACCGGCGCGCTGCTGGCCGTTGCCGCTCTGCTGCACCGGCGCAGACTGGCCGCGGCGCACCCGTCCGCTGCCCCGGCCGCGGCGGTCTACGACGACTGCGGGCTCCTGTTTGCCGGGACGGCGACGCTGCCGTTTGTGATACGCCTGTCGGCGGGTTATCTCGTCGTGCGCCCGGTGACGGATGCCCGTCTGCTCGGCGAGGCACTGCTCACCTGCACGATTGCGGCCGTCCTGTTCGCGCGCTCCGCGCTGCGCCGCGACGACGTGACGCGGTTGTACCCCGCGTTTGCCGCGGCCGCGTTGGGAATCACGGCGGCGTTCGGGCTCGTGGCGCCCGGCGCGTCGTGGCTTGCGGCCGCGGGCGTCCCCGGCCTCGTCTTCGTCGCGGCGTCTGTCGGCGCGGCCTACCTGCTCCGCCGGGGCGGCCGGGACGCCTTCGCGGACACGGCCCGTCACGCGGGCCTCGTCGGGACCGCCATGTCGGCGCTCCTGCCCTGGTACCACCTCTTCTCGGGCACCCTGCCCCCGCCGCTCCGAAACGCGAACCTGCTGCTCGTCCTGCCGGGCCTCGCGCTCGTCAACGGGCTGGCGGCGTGCGCAAGCCGCACGGCCCGGGACCGGCGGGACGCCTACGTGCACGGGGCCGCGCTCTCGCTCGGGTCCCTGGCGCTGTTCTTCGGGATGACGCGCGCGGACCCGCCGGGCGTGGACGGGGGCTTACTGACCGCCGCCACTGGCGGGGGGGTCGCGCTCGCGCTCGGGACGCTGGGCCTGCTGTGGCCCGGTCTGCGGCGCGCCCTCGCGCTCGATGCCGCCGCCCTGGCCTCCGCCTCCGCGCTGCCCCTGCTTTTCCTCCTGTTCGACGGAGACCGGCCGCTGCCGCTATCCGGCGTTCTGTGCCTGATCGCCGCCGCGTGGGCCGTCGCCGCCCGGGGCCGGGACGTGCCCGCCCTGCTCTACCCCGCCGGCGCCGCCCTGCTGATCGCCGGCAGGATTCTCGCCGGCCCCTGGAACGATTGGGGGATGGCCCGGTTCCGCTGGGAGGCCGACGAGACGCGCTGGCTGCTGGCGCTCGTGCCCGCCTTTGCGGCCTTCGGTTGGTTCGTTCGCGCGTGCCATGGGGCAGCGGATTTCGCGCGCCCGCTGTACCACCTGGCCCTGGCCGCCGCCGTCTGGACCGGCGGCGGCCAGGTCGTGTTCGCCCTGGGCGCGCGGCACGCCCCCGCGTCTCCGCCGATCACGCTCTGGCTGCTGGCGGCAGGTCTGCTGGCCTACGGAGCCATCGCGCAGCGCCCCCGCTTCGCCGACGCCGCCCTCGTTCCCGCCGTCCTCGGCTACCTGTTCGCGGGCCCGCTCCCCGCATGGGTGGTCGTCTCCACGCTCACCCTCTTCGGCCTGGCCTACCTGTGGGTCGCCTGGGAGTTGAGCCGGAGCGCGTACGCCTGGGCGGGCGGGCTCGCGCTGTTCGGCGCGTACGTCCGGCTTCTCGGGCAGGACCTGCCGCAGACCCTCGGCCCGGTCTGGGCGCTCTGGCTCGCGCCCTTCTTCGTGATCCTGTTCGCGCTGGGTCAGGTCGCGGGCCGGGATGCGGACGGCGAACAGGCGCTACGCCGTCCGCTGCACGGTTTGGCGCTCGGCCTCTCGCTGGTCTGTCTGGCGCTGCATCTCCTGGACCCGCTGCGCGGCCGCGGCGCTTCCCCGGAGACGGGCCGGACCCTGGTCCTGCTGACGGCGCTCGTGTACGCGGCGCTCTACGCCATCGCCGCCTTCGTCCGCGACAGCACGCCGTGCCTCCAGGCGGGCGTCGCCATCGTCACGCTCGGCGTTTTCCTGCGCGCGGGCGGCTACCCCTCGTGGAACCAGCCGCTGGCGCCGGTCGGGCTCTGGCTGACGGTGCTCGCCTGCGGGTGGCTCGGCGGCGCCGCACTGCTGGCCGGCGTCCGCCGCATCCCTTTCGCCGAAACGCTCACGCAGGCGGCGCTCGTGGTGGCGACGCTCGGGGCTGCCACGGCCTTCCTGGGGGTGACGGTGGAGGGGCAGGGCAGATGGACGGTGTACGCGCTCGTGGTCGCCGGCACACTCTACGGGGTCGTCGGGGTGCTGCGGCAGAACCTGGCCGGGGCGCACGCCACGTTCGCGGCCTATTTCCTGGCGTTCGCCCTGTTCCTGTACGATCTGGCCGGGCTCTCCATCGGAACCGCCGACTTCTACCTCATCCCGGTCGGCCTGTACCTGATCGCCATCGGGTGGCTCGTCGTGCGGGCGCGGCCCGACGCGGGCGGAGCGCGGGCCGCGAACCGCCTGTACGCCGCCGGGCTGCTCATCGCCCTCGCGCCGACCTTCCTGGCGGCCTGGCTCGACACCGCGTGGTACCACAGCTTCCTGCTGATCGCCGAATCCGTGGCCGCCGTCTACTGGGGCATCGCCCGCCGTGTCCGCGTCTTCCTGGGCGTCGGAATCGCGTTTCTCGTCGCCCTGCTCGGCGTCAAGTTCTACGACCCGCTGCGCCAGATCAACTTCGGCATCTACCTGACGCTCCTCGGGGCGGCCATCCTCGTCTCGGTCGTCTACTTCGAGAAGCGCAGGGACGAGGTGCTGCGCTGGGCCCGCGCCGCCCGGGGCACGTTCGAGGGATGGGAGTGACCTATCCCCCCTTCCCCCTTCCCTGCCGAGCGGCTTCGCCGAGGGAAGGGGGAGCTAGCCACCTGCTCCTGGCGATGCTCCGCGCGTGAAGTGGGGCAGAAGGGGCGGAGCGCGCGCCAAGGTGGGACGGGAAGCGCCCCGGTGACACTCGCGGCGGCTTCGCCCCTAGCTCCCCCTTCCCTCGGCGAAGCCGCTCGGCAGGGAAGGGGGCAGGGGGGATAGGCCCGCCCGCACCAAGCTATCGTCGTTCGCATCCACCGAGAGTTGCGACAGCGTGCCGTCCGGGTACAGGACATGGACAATGTGCGTCCCGTCCGGGGTGAACTCGCCGACGAAGTGGCCCGATTCGTGCGCCCGCACGTCGTCGGGGCCGATGAGCACGGGGGCGTTCTCGTCCGTTTCGGCGATCCAGACCCGGCCCGCGTGCTGCGTGGACAGGGCGACGACCTGCGACGGGCCGGCGAAGGCGACCTGTGGCGTCGTCGCGAAGGTCACGTGCGCGGCCTGGCCCCGCTCCCCGCCGCTCCACAGGACGACCTCGGCACGCTCGCCCGGCGCGCCGTAGACGTACACGCGCGACCCTTCGTGCGGGTCGGGCAGGACGTGGGCGTGCAGAACGCGGGCGTCGCTCTTGACCAGTCCCGCGTAGGCAGACAGGTACCGGTCCGCAGGCCCGAGGGGCACGTCATGCACCCACGGCAGCAGCGTGCGCGGCCCCAGCGTGACCTCGGGCAGATACGGCGCGACCGAGCCGGTGACGGTACGCCCGGGGTCCGGGTTGTCTACGAACAGGATGCCGCCACGCTGCGGGGTGCGCGTCTCGCTCGCGCGGAGGCCGTCGGTCGCCCGGATGCCCGAGCGGCGCTCGCCCGTCGTCAGGATCTCCCGGAAGGTCCGCGCCCACCAGGCGACGCGGCGGGCGGCGTGCCAACGGTCCGTCAACCGGCCATCCTCGGAAAGGAGGTCGTCGTAGATACAGCCGCCCGCACCCCCGGCCCAGCAGCGGAGGCTGGCGTATTCCAGGTCTTCTCCGACGCCCCCGAACCCTGTCGCCAGGAGCGGCCCGTCGACAGTGCCCCCGCGCTGTGCGGCGGCGACCCGTTCCGCCGGGTCGTCGAGTCCGTCCGCGCCTTCGGCAGGGCCCCGACGGGACACAACCGGCACCGTGATCCCCCGGCGGACAAGCCCGTCCTGGAAGACACGCCATTGTTCGTCGTCCGTGTCCGTGTCCGCGCACCCGTCCTCCACCTGCACCAGGATCACCCCGCCGCCCCGCGTCCACTGGTGCCGCGCGATGAGCGGCGCGAGCGCGTCGAGCCACCGGTCCGGGGTAGGGAGGAAGGGCTCCGCGCCGGTGAACGAACCGAGCCGCACGATCACGTACATCCCCTGCCGCTCACACTCGGACAAAAAAGCGTCGAGGTCCCGGTCGTCCGCGGAGTCGAAATCGCCCGGTTTGGCCTCGCAGGCGTTCCAGTCCACGCCCGTCGCGATGGCGTTCATGCCGCCGCGCTTCATCCTGGCGATGTGGTCCGCCCAAAGATGGCGGGGAACGCGGGAATAGGGGGCGGCGGCGCAAAGGACGATCTCGGGCTGTCCGTCGATCAGGAAGGTGCGGGCGTTGTAGCCGACGGTGCGTTCCGGGAACATGATTAGGGGGATCTCCTGGCGAAAATCCAGGGGCAGTATAGACCAAACCGATTGCGTGGACAAGCATTCAAGCCATACCCCGTCAAGCGTTTGACTCGCACTTGGTCGGCTGCTATAATGCCATGGCGGCTGCGCACTATTCGCCCTTTGCTCGCCCCCAAGCAAGCCGCCAGATCACACGCGGGTGGGCGCGCACCGTGCGCGCCCATCAGGAAGTACCACTCCATGCCCGTTCCCGGAACGCTCAAG
>CADCTO010000480.1 GCA_902805585.1 uncultured Armatimonadota bacterium
GGTACCGCCCGCAGGACCTTACCGCGCTCGCCCGGTTCGAGTGGTTCGAGATGGACTACCGCAGCCACATGATGCCGAACCAGATGGACGGCATGAAGATCGCCCACGCGAGCGGCGTGAGCCTCCGGGGGCTCTCGCTCGCCCTGGCGCTCGCCACCGTCACCGCGCTGGTCGGGTCGTGGCTGTCCTGCCTGCACATCTTCTACACGCACGGCGCGCTGACCGCCAACGTCAACACCTGGTACGCGGCGATGGGTCGCGGCGGCTATGACCTGCTGCAGAACCGTCTCAACAACCCGACGATGACCGACGTCCCCCGCGTGTACGCGGCGCTGGTCGGGGCGGGCGTGACAGCGGCCCTCACCGCCCTGCGGGCGCGCCTCGTCTGGTGGCCGTTCCACCCCATCGGCTACGTGGTCGCCAACACCTTCACGATGGACTGGCTCTGGTTCCCCACGCTGCTCGGGTGGCTGTGCAAGGCGCTGACGCTCCGCTACGGCGGCGTCCGCCTGTTCCGCGCCGCACTGCCGTTCTTCATCGGCCTCGCCGTCGGCGACATCGTCGTCTCCGCGCTGTGGACCCTGCTGTTCCTGCTGATGAACATCCCCGGCTATCGGACGTTCCCCATCTGAGCCGGCACTCGGGCTCGACGCTGGCCGTACCGCAAAGGCTGTATCATCTATGACCATGCCCCCTGAAACTCCGGGCGCCCCGCCGCCCGCTGCCCCTTCGCCCTGGCTCGTCCTGCGGGTCTGGTTCGCGCTCGGTCTCCAATCCTTCGGCGGCGGCGCGGCGACGCTCGCGCTGATCCGGCGGGCGGTGGTGGAGCAGCATCGCTGGGTGTCGGAAGCCGACTTTTCCCGCGACTGGGCGCTCTGCCAGATCACCCCGGGCATCAACCTGCTGGCCCTTACCATCCTGATCGGTCGGCGGCTCGCCGGAGCCGCCGGCATCGCGGCGGCGTTGCTGGGTCTGTTGCTCCCCAGCGCCGGCCTCACCCTCCTCCTGACCGCCTTCTACGCCCGCGCCCGCCACGCGGAGGCGATGCAGGCGGCCCTGAACGCGGTCATCCCGGCCACGGTCGGGCTGGGCCTGCTCACGGCGTACCAGATGGCCCGGCCGCCGCTCCAGTCCCTGCGCGCCGAGGGCGCCGGCTACGGCCTGTTCGGCGTCGCCCTCCTCGCCGGCAGCGGCGCCGCGGTCCTCCTGTGGCATCTGCCCGTGGTCTTTGTCCTGTGCGCCGCGGGAGCGGTCTCCGCTGCGGTACACGGCCTCCGTGCGCGTCGTCTGGCGCAGCGGGCGAGAGCGGGAAGCCGATGAACCTGCTCACGTTCTTCGGCCTGGTGCTCAAGTCGTCGCTCTTCTCGACCGGCGGCATGGGGAACGTGGCGGGCCTGCACGACGACCTGCTGCCGCGGGGCTGGGCGACGGAGCGGGAGTTCGCCGAATCGCTGGCGGTCGGGCAGGTGTCGCCGGGTCCGAACGGGCTGTGGGTCGTCAGCTTTGGCTACCTGCTCGGCGGCCTGCGCGGCGCGCTCCTCGCCCTGGCCGCCATCTGTCTGCCGCCCCTGCTGGTACTTTTCGTCGAGCGCCTGTACCGTCGCGTCCGGGACCACCCCGCCGTCGAAGGGTTCATGCGCGGCCTGGCCCTCGCGGTGGTCGGCATCTTTTTCGTGGTGCTGATCGGCCTGCTGCGCGGCGGGGGCGGCCCCGGCGTCCAGAGCGCGCTGATCGTCCTGGCGAGCCTCGGGCTGGGGATCACGCGGCGCGTGCCCGTGTTCCTGATCATCGGGCTGGCGGCCCTGGCCGGGGTGCTTTTGCGGTAAGGCGGGGCGTCGTTCAGGAGGCGGGATGCGTCTCGCGGAAACGCCGCAGGACTGCCGCGCCCAGCCGCCGGAACGCTCCGATCCGCTCCTCGTCGGTGCCGTAGTCCGCGTTCGGACGCCCACGGTCGTCCACGAACCCGGGGCGCCCGTGGAAAGCGAGGTACTGATGGGCGGCCACCACACAGGCGCCTTCCCGGAAGATCGCCTGCACGTCGTCCGGGACGGGCTGACCATTCAGACCGGCGGGCGCCAGCGGGATCAGGTCCCGGGTGTTGTGTTCGGTGCCCGCCGTGACGACCAGTCCCGCCGCGCGCAGGGCGCGCACGTAACCGGCCAGCGTCTCCGCATCGTTCCGCACCGGGATGAACTCGGCGCAGAAGACGCCCCGCTCCTTGAGATCGGCGATCAGCCGCTCGACCGACTCCTCGTACGCGCAGATCGGGCGCGCCCCGTCCGCGAGCGTCGGGTAGCACGGGATGCCGCCGAGCGCGGAGATGAGCCGGTACGCGTGGTCGAACCCGACGAACGTCTCTTCGACGAAAGCCGGCTTGCCCGCCTTCATCAGGTGTGAGCGGATTTCGTTCTGGACGCCCGGCGCGTCGTCCGCCGGGACCTTCGACGGCGTGCCGAACGCCCGCTCCAGGACGGCGGAACGCTCCGCCGGCGGCACCCGCTCAAAAACGGCTTCCTGGAACGCCTGGGCGACGTGCCGCTCCTGGAGATAGACGGTATCAAGAGGGGAACCGTGCCGGCGGACGACCTGCCGCTTCACGGCCTCCGCGTCCAGCCCGGTGTCCAGCCCCGCCGCCTGGAAGACCTCGGCAAGTCGGGCGGTCATCGCGGCCATGCGCTCCGCGTCGTTGCGCCGGATCACGTCCAGCAGTTCCCGCGCCGGGGCGGGCAGCGGGTCGAAGCGGGCGATGCCCTTGCCGCAAAGGTACATCTTGCCGGGGTTGCCCGGATCGTTGATCTTGACCCCGTCCCGCAACAGGTCCGGGATCAGCGTGATGATCTCGGTGCCGAAGAGCGGGAAGACCCCGCGCCCAACCGCGCGCGCCGCGAAGTCGCCGTAGACGCCGAAGTCGTAGTAGTTGCTGACCCCAAGGACGTCGATCTCCTGCTCGGCCGCGAGGTCCACCGCTTGCTGGACGGTATCGAAGGCGGAAAAGTTCGGCGGCAGGTGGATGTGGGCGTTGACGCTGAGAGGGACGGAGGGCGCGTCCTGGCGTTCCTGCAAGGGCAGCGTCTCGGGATGGCCGATCTCGTGCAGGAAGGTGGCGGCGGGACTCTGAACGGCAAGGGGCATGGTGTAGTTTTCCCGGCGCCCTGCCACAGGAACGGCGGGGCGATCCGGCGCCCGCCGCTGGCGGCGGGCGCCGCGTACAGGATACCAGTCGCGCCGCGGGCCCGTCAAGACGAGCTGCCTCCGGCAGTGTTGTCACCACCGGTTTATGCCCCGGCGTTCACGCCGGGGAACCCAACGCCGGGGAACCCAACGCCGGGGAACCCAACGCCGGGGAACCCAACGCCGGGGAACCCAACGCCGGGGAACCCAACGCCGGGGCATAAACCGGGGCGGCAAAACCTCGGGGCGGCAGCACGGCTTCGGGCACGCCAAGACGAGCCGCAAAGCCCCGTGCCGCAGAGCCCCGGACTACCGGTTGACCGTACTCATGTCCGGATAGCGCTCTCCCGCGGCCGCGCCTTTGGGCGCAGCCTCGGCGATTCGCGCCAGGTCCTCCGGCGTCAGCGTCACGTCCGCCGCGGCCAGATTCTCTTCCAGGTAAGTACGCCGTTTCGTGCCGGGGATGGGGACGATATCCTGCCCCTGGGCGAGCACCCAGGCGAGGGCGAGTTGACCCGGCGTCACGTTCTTCTCGGCCGCGATCTCCTGTACGCGCTCGACCAGGCGCAGGTTCTGGTAAAAGTTTTCCCCCTGGAAGCGCGGGCCATGACGCCGGAAGTCCCCCTCGGGGATGTCCTCGGGCTTCTGGAACCGCCCGGTGAGGAAGCCCCGTCCGAGCGGGCTGTAGGCGACGAAGCCGATGCCCAGCTCGCGGCACGTCGGCAGGATCTCGTCCTCCGGGTCGCGCGTCCACAGCGAGTACTCGGTCTGAAGGGCCGCGATGGGGTGGACCGCTTGGGCACGCCGGATGGTCTGCGGCGCCGCCTCGGACATGCCCAGATGGCGCACCTTGCCCGCTTCGACAAGCTCCTGCATCGCCCCGATGGTCTCTTCGATGGGGACGCGCGTGTCGACGCGGTGCTGGTAGTACAGGTCGATGACGTCCACGCCGAGCCGCTGCAGGCTCGCGTCGCAGGCGCGGCGGACGTATTCCGGCGCCCCGTTGACCCCGAGGAACGCGCCGTCCTCGCTCCGCTCGTTGCCGAACTTGGTCGCCAGCACGACCTCATCGCGGCGACCCGCGATCGCCCGGCCGAACAGCCGCTCGTTCGTGAACGGGCCGTACATGTCCGCCGTGTCCAGGAAGGTGCAGCCGAGGTCGAGAGAGCGATGGATCGTCGCGATGGCTTCGCTCTCGTCGCGCTCGCCGTAAAACTCGCTCATGCCCATGCACCCCAGGCCGAGCGCGGAGACCGTCAGTCCCTGACCGAGTTGTCGTGTTGACAGCATAGTTTTTTCCTCTGTGGCTGGTACAACGGTCGGGGCCTGCCGGTTCCCGGCGTAGCTGGCTACGCGGACGGCGTTTGGCTGGCACGGCTCCTGTTGGTTTCCCGCTCTCCGGGGCGGCTAAATGGAAGCCGGTACGGGTACTCTTAGTCGGCAGACTGCGCGGCGCCCTGCCTTGACAAAGCCGCCCAGGAGGATCGAAATGTCGATGGAAGATTCCCGCGTGAGAGCCGACACCGCCGCTGATTCCGAGATCACGCTAGCGAGCGGCGACCTCCGCCTCAACGTTTCACCCCACGGCGCGTCCCTGCGCGGGCTGTGGCGCGAAGGGAAAAGCGGGCAGCGGGAAG
>CADCTO010000481.1 GCA_902805585.1 uncultured Armatimonadota bacterium
GTGCGTCGGGCGCGATGCGGCGATGCTCCCGCGAATCTCCATCCGGCGCCCGCGCAGGCGGGCAGCGCTCCCCTCAGCCCGGGCTTCAGGCCGGGGCGACCGAGGACAAAGTGGTTTCTTCCTCGCCCGCGAGCCAGGCGCACAGGGCGGCAAGGTCCTGCGCCCGGTCTCCGAGCGCCGCGGGCACGACCGTCAGGCCGTCGTGGATGCGCGGCCAGGTCAGGTCCCGCAGGGCCGCGCGCAGGGGCGGCAGCAGCAGGTCGGACGCGTGGACGGCCAGGGTGCCGAGCACGATGCGCTCCGGGTTGAGCAGCATGGACAGCGTCGCAAGGCCCCGCGCCAGCATCTGCGCCGCCTGGAGCAGGGCCGCGCGGGCGGCGGGATCGCCCGCCCGCGCGGCCTCGACCACGGCCCGGCCGGTGGCTTCGCCGAGGAACCCGTGCTCCCCCGCGATGCGGGCGACGGACGGGCCGGAGGCGTACGCTTCCAGGCAGCCGCGCAGGCCGCAGGCGCAGGCCCGACCGCCGGGCTCCACGGCGAGGTGGCCGACCTCGCCGCCCGCGCCGCGGGCGCCCCGGTGCAGCCGCCCGCCCGCGATCAGGCCCGCCCCGATCCCCGTGCCGACGGTCAGGAACGCCATGTCCCGCGTCCCCCGCCCCGCGCCGAACCGGTGCTCGGCGAGCGCGGTCGCGTCGGCATCGTTCTCGACGCGCACGGGCAGGCCGTCCAGTTCGGAGGACAGCAGGTCGGCCAGCGGCACGCCCTCGCCGTGGCCCCATCCGGGCAGGTTGGGCGCCTCGAACACGCGCCCGGTCCGCGCGTCGGCGGGCGCGCCGGCCGAGACGCCGACGCCGGCGAGGGGGCCCGGCGCCATGTCCTGCGCCGCCCGCGCCAGCCCGACGAGGAACGGGAGGATGGCGCCCGGCCCTTCCCGGGCCGGCGTGGGCCCGGCGACGCGCGCGAGGACGGCGCCGTCGGTCGTGCCGACGACGGCCGCCGACTTGGTGCCGCCCAGATCGATGCCGAGCACGAAGGTAGGCGCGGGGGGGTGGGTCATGGGGATGCTTTTGCGCGGCGGGGCGCCCGATTCCTGCCGTCCGTCCCGCTCGTTGACAGGGTGCCGGCGGCGTGGTATATTTTGCTGGTCCGGCAGGCGGTTTTTGCAGCTTTTTGCGGGCCTGCGGGACGCCTCCTTCGGTCTGCGTCCCCCGGTTTCTGTCACGGCAACGCCGCGCGGGAATTCTTCGCCCCCCGCCCTCCGTAGTGAAGAGGGCGCCCGGGGCAGTACCCGCGGCGCATTTCCCCGCATTCAGGAGAACCATGTTGAACGGTAGATTTGCTCGCGTCACGCGCCTCGGCGTGGGGACGGCTGTGCTTGCGGCTGGGGCGACGCTCTTCGCCGGCTGCGGCTCTAAGAACGATTTCGCCACCGTGAACGGCCAGAAGATCACCCACGACGAGTACCTCCATGCGCTGGAGCGCGCGCCGATCACGATCCCCGGATCGCAGCCGCAGCAGACCGTGAACGCGGGCCGCTACGTGCTGGACCAGCTCGTCGGCCGCCGGATCGTGATGGCCGAGGCCTCCAAAATGGGCGTGGCGCCCAAGGACGACGAGGTGCTGCGGCGCTTCAACGTCGAGAAGCGCATCTTCGAGGAGCAGATGCCGGACAAGACGTTCGAGACGGCGATGAAGGAGCAGGGGACGACGCCGGAGGAGTACCGGGAAAACCTCCAGTCGCAGATGGCCGAGACGAACCTCCTGGCGAGCCGACTCAAAATCACCGACGAGCAGATGAAGCCGCGCTACGAAGACGCCAAGAAGCAGACCAACGTTATCAACCAGCCGGAGCGCGTGCAGATGCGCGTGATCGTCGCCCCCGCGGGCAGCAAGGAGTTCAGCCAGGCGCAGCGCCTCCTCAAGGAGAAGATCGATTTCCAGGAGGTCGCGGGCCAGGTGAACCAGCCGGGGCCGCTCAAGTCGAACAAGGGCCTGGTGCCCGGCGTGACGCCGGTGTCGCAGACGCCCCCCGCGTGGCAGGCCAAGATCAAAGCGACGGCCGTGGGAGAGTTTTTCGGGCCGGTGGACGCGCCGGGGCCCCAGCCGGTGAAGGTGTGGGTCAAGATCGAGAAGAAGCTCGGCGGCTACACGCTGTCCTTCGACGACGCGAAACCCCTGATCAAGCAGCAGATCGTGCAGGAGGCGATGCAGCGGCCGGAGAACGAGGGCATCCGGAAGGAGATCATGGACAAGAAGCTGGCGGCCGACTTCCAGTCCAGCAACCCCAAGTACCAGAGCATGTGGCAGACCGTCCAGGAAGCCGCCCGCGTTTCGGGCATGGGGCAGCCGGGGGCCGGTGGTGCCGCCCCGCCGCCGCCCGTCGCGCCGATGCCGACGCCCGGCGGTTAACGGGAAAGGGGACCGCCGCAAAAAGGCACAAAAGTCACAAAGGGGGTCCACGGAAGGTCCTCCCGGTTGCGATTTTTGCGCCTTTTTGGGCGGCCCTCCTTGCAGGGAGGAACCATGATCCACATCGTCGGCCTGGGGCCGGGGGACCCCGCGTCCCTCCCGCCCCGGGCCTTCGCGCTTTTGACGGGCGGGCTGCCGGTGCTGCTGCGGACGGCGCGGCACCCGACGGTCGCGCGGGAGCCGCTGGCGGGCCGCCTGGCCGGCCTGCCCGTGACCGCGCTGGACGACGAGTACGAGCGCCGCGAGTCGTTCGAGGCGACGTACGACGCCATCGTCGGGCGCGTGCTCGCGGCGCACCGGGAACGCGCCGGCGGCGAGATCGTCTACGCCGTCCCGGGGCACCCCCTGGTGGGGGAGAGCACCGTCGCGCGCCTGCTGCCGCGCGCCCGCGAGCAGGACATCGAGACGCGGGTGGTCGGGGCGCCGTCGTTCGTGGACGCCTGTCTGGAGGCGCTGGGCGAGAGCGTGACGGGCGACCTGCACGTGGTGGACGCGCTGTCGCTGCGCCCGGACGCCGCCCGGCGCGGTGGCGCCGCGGCGTCGCCGCTGGCGCGCGCGGGGGGTCCACTGCTCCTGTACCAGGTGCATTCGCGGCAGGCGGCCTCCGACGCCAAGCTCGCGCTGATGGAGGCGGGCTTCCCCGACGACTTCGCGGTCGCCGTCGTCCGCGCGGCGGGAGTCCCGGGCGAGGAGCGCGTCGCCCGCGGCGTGCCGCTCCACGACCTCGACCGCACCGACGACCACGACCACCTGACCTCGGTCTGGGTGCCGCCGCTGTCACGAAACGCGCGCCGGCCGTCGTTTCCTGAATTGGTGGACGTCATGGCGACGCTGCGCGCGCCGGACGGCTGCCCGTGGGACCGGGAGCAGACGCACGAGAGCCTGCGGCCCTACGTGATCGAGGAAGCGTACGAGGTCGTCGAGGCCATCGACCTGCGCGACCCGGACAAGCTGTGCGAGGAGCTGGGCGACCTGCTGCTGCAGGTGGTCTTCCACGCGGAACTCGCGGCCGGGGAGGGCGTGTTCGACATCGACGACGTGTGCGCGGGCATCGTGGACAAGCTCGTCCGCCGCCACCCCCACGTCTTCGGCGACGTGTCGGTGGGCGGGGCGGACGAGGTGCTGGCGAACTGGCAGGCGATCAAGGCCTCGGAGAAGGGGAATTCGGACCGGACCTCGATCCTGGACGGCATCCCCAAGCAGCTCCCCGCCCTGCTGCGGGCGCTGGAGGTCAGCAAGCGCGCGGTGAAGGCGGGCTTCGAGTGGCCCGACACGAACGGCGTGCTCGACAAGGTGGACGAGGAGGTCGGGGAGCTGCGGGCGGAGATCGAAGCGGGCGCACCGAAAGAGCGCCTCGCCGACGAGCTGGGCGACCTGCTGTTCACGGTCGTGAACGTCGCGCGGCGCGTCCGCGTCGACCCCGAGGACGCCCTGCGGCGTCAACTGGACAAGTTCACGCGGCGCTTCCGGTATATCGAGGCGCAGGCCGCCGAGCGCGGCCTTTCCGTAGACGCGCTGCCGCTGGCGGAGATGGAAACGCTCTGGCAGGAGGCGAAGGCGCGGGAGAAACAAGAATGAACCATGTAGCAGGGATCCGGGGTGTGGCGGCGACGACGCTGGCCGCGCTCCTTCTGGCGGGGGCGGCGGCGGGCGCGCCGGCGCGGGGACCTTTCGGCCGGGACCGCGACGAGGACCAGACGACGACGCGCGGCGCCTCACGCAACCTGCGGGCGAGCATCACCACGGACCGGACGCAGTACCCGGCGGGGCGCGCGGTCGTCATCAACATGCGGCTGACGAACGTCGGCGACCAGCGGGTCCGGATAGACAACCAGTACGAGTACGACGTGACCGTGCGTGAGGCGCGCACGGGCCGGACGGTGTGGCGTCAGTCGTCGGGTCAGGAATCTCTGCGCCGCCAGCGGCGCTCGTTCCGCATCGAGCCGCGCGAAACGCGCACGTACCGTGAGCTGTGGGGCCAGGTGGACCAGGACGGGCGCCGGGTCCGCCCCGGGGTCTACCGCATCCAGGCCGAGATCTTCCCGATGAACCCGGTCTCGGTCGACGTGTACCTGGGCGATCGGGTGAACGATGGCCCGGGCCGGCCCGTCGACGACGGGTGGGACGGCCCCCTGCCGACGCGCCCGGGTCGCGGGTCGTCGGGCGACGAGTACCGGGCGATTCGCAGTGCGGTCCGGGCGGGGGACAGCCGGGTCCGCGCGGGCGACCGCGTGAGCGTCGAGTACACGATCGTGAACGACGGGACGCGCCCGAGCACCTTTATGTTCACCTCCGGCCGGCAGTTCGACGTGGCGGTGCGGCCGCAGGGCACCCGCCGCACGATATGGCGTTTCTCCCAGGACCGCGCCTACACCATGATGCTCACCCAGCTCACGCTGCGCCCGGGCGAGCGCAGAACGTACACCGCGGAGTGGCGGACCGCACGCGACCTGCCCGAAGGCAACTACGATGTGGTCGCGTACCTGACGCCCCGGGGCGCCGACAGCGAAAGCGTCGCCACGTCCAGGACGACCGTCTATGTCGGCCGCGAGCGGGGTGGGCGCCTGTACCGGCGCCCGATCGCCGGGCGTGCGTTGCGCCTGGGCGAACTCTACGCGAACGGCAGCGGTCCGTACCTGGGCCGGCAGGTCACGGTGGCGGGCGTGTATCGCGGCCGGCGCGGCACGGCCGGCTCCGCGCGGAGTCTGGGCGCACCGCCGGTCCTGCGCTCGGACTGGGTGCTCCAGGAGGGCGGCGACGCCATCTACGTCAGCGGCCCCCGGCCGGTCGAGGTGGACGAGGGCGAAACCGTCACGGTCACCGGCCTGGTCCGCCGTACGCAGGACGGCCGGCTGTACCTGGAGTGTGACCGCGACTAGCTCCGCGCAGCGGCCAGGCAAACGATGCCGGGAAGGGATCCCTTCCCGGCATTTTTCATCCGGCGATCATGCTTCTACACGACCTGGTGACGTTCCTGGACCGGTTCTTCGAGAGCGACCGCTATGGCGACGACCAGAACGGCGTGTACCACTCCGGCAAGGGCCCCCGGCCGGTGCGGCGTCTGGGGCTCGCGCTGGAGCCCTGGGCGCGGCTGGGCGAGTGGGCCGAGGAAGCGCGGCTCGACGCCCTGTTCCTGCACCGGCCCTGGACGCTCCGGGCCGGGCAGCTTCCTCCCGACGTCGGGGTTGTCGCCTACCACCTTCCCTTCGACGAACGCCTGACCCTCGGCTATAACCCCCGCCTCGCCGATGCGCTCGGGCTGTACGGATTCGAAGTCCTGGGCGAGAAGGAAGGCAGGCCGCTCGGCATGGTCGGGCAGGCGGCGCCTCGACCCTTCGCCGCCTGCCGCCGGACCGTCGAAGAGGTGTTCGGCGGCTGTGACGAAGCCCGGCCCGGCGCGGCGGAAGCGGTGACGCGGATCGCGGTCGTGGGCGCGATGAACGACGCACTGGTCCGCGAGGCGCACGAACGGGGCGCGGGTCTCTACGTCACGGGGCAATGGCGGCAGCCCGCCGCCCGCGCCGTACACGAAACGGGCATGGCGGTTCTCGCCGTGGGGCACCGGCGCAGCGAAGAGTGGGGCCTGCGCGCTCTGGCCGGGGTTTTGCGTGAGCGCTGGAACACCCTGGAAGTCGTGCTGCCCCCGCCGGACGGATCCGACACGCCGGAGTAGTGGTGCGGCGTGCTTCGGCGCTCCCGTCAGGCGCACCGAGCGAGCGCTATCGCCGGTCCGGCCGGCGGGGGCGTTTCCCGTTCACCAGCCAGTGGGTGATCCGTTGCGTTTCGCCGGTGTCCTCGTAGAGCAGCAGTGTACCCAGGTCGGGCAGGTCCGCGTCCCGGCGGAAGTAGTAGTACACAAAATCTCCTACATCCTCCCAGGTCGCCAGCGGGGACTTCTCCTCGAAGGGGAGCCGTCCTGTGTCGACATCCGACTTCGGGTGCAGGACGGACTTGCGGAACTCGCGCTTGACTCGGCCGCCCTCGATCAAGATCAGCTCGCTGAAGCCACCCGGCCCGTAGAAATCGGTGAACAGGAGCTTGTCGCGCGCCGCCAGTTGGAGCCATCGGTCGGTGGGAGTCCGGCGCAGGCTGCACGAGATGGGCCGGATGTCCGTCCAGTCCGATCGCCCGAGCACGTGGAAAGGGACGCCACGCCAGCCTTTGCCGGTACTCGCCCTGTCGTAGGCGGCGCCGCTGTCCAGACCCCCGGCGGGCGGCTCCAACTCGCGCCATGGGACCCACTCACGGAAGCGGGCGATGGCTTCGTCCTCCGGCAGCCAGACCCGAATCATCGGCATCCTGTTCTGTACCACCGACAGCCCCTCGCAGCGCACCTTGAAACTCCCGGCATGGTCCTGCGGTCGGTCATCCTCCGGCCGCCTCGTCGTTCGGCGGGGGGGTCTGGAGCGTGTCCAGCAGGGTCAGAGCCCACGCGCGGCGCTCGCGCAAGAGACGGTGCCCTTCCGCGTCCCCGCGTCGGGTGAGCAGGCGTGCCAGTTCGTCGGTCACGGTCTCGTACAGCGCGCGCAGTCTCCGCCGGCGCCCCAGGAGGTCCGTTCCGGCCGCCAGCGCCGCCTCGACCTCCTGACGCTGATACGAGGGCGCGGTGTCGGCGTAGTCTTCGACGACCGCCGCGGCCTTGCGATACAGGTCCTCCGCGGCCTGGGTGTCGCCCGCCTGGGCCGCGGCGCGCGCGACCGCGGCGTAGGCGAACGCCGGGTACGTTTCGGGACGCTCGGGGATGGCCCGTATCCGCCCCACGGGTCCCTCGTGCAGCGCGATCAGGCGCCGCCAGGCCTCTTGCGCCCCGGCGTCATCTCCCTGCCGGGCCCGCGCCTCGGCCAGCGCCTGCACGGTCTGGAGGGACGTCGGGTCGGCCCGCAGCGCCTGCTCGAAGGCGCCGACGGCATCGGCGTTGCGCTGCGCCGCTTCGTACAGGCGAGCGAGCTGGAAGAACCGCCGGCCGGAGGGTTCGACGCGCGCGGCCGCTTCGTAGAGCGCCACCGCCTCCTCGCCCTGCTCCATCCTGCCCCGCAGCACGAGCGCCGTCGGGTCGCGCGGCCACGCTTCGGACGCCGTACGGGCCTGCGCCAGTGCCCCAGCACCCCCCGCGAGCGACCGGGCCTGCGCCCCTTCGCGCGCCACGTGGTTGAAGAACAGGAGCAGGTTCAGGGCGAGGGCGGCCAGGAGGGCGGCGACGGGAAGCCCGCGCCCGGTGCCCTCACCACTTGGCCCGCCCTCACCCCCCGGCCACCTCTCCCAATGCGCCCCGGCTGCGCCGGTGGGAGAGGGGGAGGAAGAGGTGTACGAGGGGGCGGTGGCTGTGCGGTGGGGGAAGAGGGCCGCTCCCCCGGTCGCCAGTCCGGCGACGGTCCAGAAGGGGAGCGCGTTGCCGGGGACCGACCATTCCGAATCGAAGACGGAGCGGATCAGGCCGGCCACGAGCCCGCCGGAGAGGGCGCAGAGCAGCAAGGGGGCGTACGCCGAGCGTTCCCGATCTCCGTCCGTGGGCAGCGTGCGGCGGACCACGCGGAACCCGCCGAGCAGGGCGGCGGCGAGGGTGACACCCGCGGCGAGCAGGGCCGGGAAGCCCTGTTCGGCGGCGAGCTGCAGGTAGGACGAGTGCGCCAGGTTCGTCTTGGCGACCCGTGCGTACGGGGGGTAACGGAACTCGTACGTCCCCGGGCCGGTACCCAGGAGCGGGTTCGCCCGTGCCATCGCCTGTGTCCCCTGCCACGTCCAGGTGCGGAATGCGCCGGAGTGTGCCTGGCCGCCGCCGGCATTGCCCTCGACACGCTGGAGCAGGGGGCCCCGGAACGCCCAGCCGAGCAGAAGCGCCGCCGCGAGCAGCAGGCCGATCCGGGCCCACGGGAGCCGGAGCCGCGCCAGGAGCGCCAGGCCGAGCGCCACGACCAGGCCGGTCAGCGCCGCGGCGATGCCCACCCGGGAGCCGGTGGCGGTGAGGGTGCCGATCATGAGCGCGGCCAGCACGCCCAGACCCCAGACCGCGATGTTCGAGCGCGCGCGCAGGAACAGTGCGACCGCGGCCGGGAGGCTCAGCGCCAGGAAGCCGGCGGCGAAGTTGGTCCCGACAAAGAAGGTGGCGACCACGCGGTGTTCGGGAATCTTTTCCTGTTTGGCCTGTCCGTACTCCTGCGCCCCGGCCACGGCCACCCAGGCCGCCCCGGCGACGAGCGCGGCGGCGAGGAGCAGCAGCGCCTGCCGGTTCCGCGAGAGCGTCAGGGCGAGCGTGAAAACGAGCGCGCAGCAGAGCCAGTCGAGCGTCGCGGGGAGCATGGCGAACAGGAGGACCGGGCTCGTCAGCACGCGCGAATGGACGAGCAGCGAGAGCAGAGTCAGCCCGAACAGGGCCCAGACGCCGATCCGCGCGGCCCGTTCCGGCCAGCCAGGGCGGGCGGCGCCGTCGGTAGGCGGGATCGGGGACAGCAGGAGGCACAGGGCGGCCAGCAGGACGAGCGTGCGCAGCAGGCCGAGACCCGGGTCGCCCCAGCCGGTGCCTTCGTTGACGCCGCCCAGGATCGGGGCGAGAAAGACCGCGACCAGCAGGGCGAAGAGCCCCGCGTGGCCGAGGGCGCGGCCTTCGGGGAGGAGGGGCAGGCCGCCCTCGCCCCCCTTCCCCCTCTCCCGCAGCGCCGGGAGAGGGGGTGCCTGTCCCAGAGTCGGCTGCGGCTCCGCACGGAGCCTTTCCTTCTTCTCTGTGTCCCCCTCTCCCGGCGCTGCGGGAGAGGGGGAAGGGGGGCGAGGGCCCGACGGGGGGCGAGGGCCGACCCGCTTAGTCCGCTTTGCCACGGGCCGGCCTTCGCAGGAGCGCGTTCACGACGGGGTTGACGAGGTGCCGGCGCGTGATGCGCACGGCGACGCGCAGGAAGATGCCGACCGGGACGAGCGGGCGCAGGGGGGGCGCGACGGAACGGGCGAAGAAGGCGCGGTGCTTCTTGTAGAAGCGCCACATCGAGCGGTGGTGCTCGATGATCATCCGGTCGGCGACCTGATCCGACGAGCGGCCGATGGCGTGCGTGACGACGGCGCCGGGGTAGTAGGCGACGCGCCAGTTCGCGTCGTGCGCCCGCAGGCACCAGTCTATGTCTTCGCAGTACATGAAAAACGTTTCGGCGTCCAGCGGGCCGATCTCCTCCCAGCAGGCGCGCCGGATCAGCAGGGCGCATCCCGACACCCAGTCCACGTCGCGCTCGGACGCGTGGTCGAAGTCCTGCATCAGGTAGTCGGCGGCGGGCTTGTTGTTGGGGAACAGGCGGCCCAGGTAGACGTTGCGGAACAGCCCGGCGGCGAAGGTCGGGAACCGGCGGCACGAGTACTGTAGGGAGCCGTCCGGGTTGAGGACCCTGGGGCCGACGATGCCGACGTCGGGGTGCGCGTCGGACCAGTCGAGCAGGGCGTCGAGCGCGCCCGGGTGCACGGCGGCGTCGGAGTTCAGGAGCAGCGCGTACGGCGCGTCCAGGCCCGCCAGCGCCCGGTTGTTGGCGGCGGAAAAGCCTTCGTTCGTCGGGGAGCGGAGCAGGCAAACGTCGGGGAACTCGGCCGCGACCATCTCGGGGCTGCCGTCCGTCGAAGCGTTGTCGACGACGACCGTTTCGACGCGGCGCCGCGCGGCGCCCGCGCGCAGGCTAGCGAGGCAGGTCCGCAGGTCCTCGCGGGCGTTCCAGCTCACGATGCATATCCGCAGATCCGGCGTTGCCTTCTCGTTCAAACCGTTTCCCCCAGCGCCCCGTGCGCGCCCACGCGCCCAGCGTCACGACGGCGCGCACCAGATGGTAGAGCGGGGGCGAAGTCCGCCGCCGGTAGTGCTTCTTGTAGAACTCCAGGAGCGCCCGGTGCGACTCCCAGACCGCCGCCGCGCGCACCTTGCCCGTGCTGGCGCCGCCCAGGTGGACGACGTGCGCGTCCGGCGTGTAGTAGATGCTCCGCCCGGCCTGCCACGCGCGCAGGCACCAGTCCACGTCGTTGAAGAAGAGCGGGAAGCGCTCGTCCATCGGGCCGACGAACTCGAAAGCGGCGCGCGGCAGCAGGAGGCACGAGGCCATCGGCTGCGGCGCCGGCCCGGGCCGCCCGTAGTCGAAGAAGGGCATCCGGTAGGCGGCCATTCGCCTGCTACCGGGAAATACGCGGGCGAGCCCGAAAATGTCGCACAGCAGGGGCACGGGCCCGGGGAAGCCGCGCACGGACGCCTGCACCCGTCCGTCCGGGTGGACCAGCCTGGGTGCCGCCGCCGCCGCGTCGAACTGGGCCTGGAGGAACGCGGCCAGCGTGTCCAGCGCCCCGGGGGTGACTTCCACGTCCGGGTTCAGCAGGAGCAGCAGGTCGCCGCTCGCCGCGGCGAGCGCCTGGTTCGTGCCGCGGGCGTAGTTCTCGTTCGCCGCGTTCGCGAGCAGCCGGACGTGGGGGAACTTGGCCCGCACCATGTCGGCCGAGCCGTCTTCGGACGCGTTGTCCACGACGACGATTTCCTGCCCGCCCGGACCCGTGTACGGGTGCGCGGCGAGGGCGCGGAGGCACGCCCGCAGCTCGTTGTTGGTGTTCCAGTTGACGATGCAGGCGGAAAGCACACGATCATTGTAGCACGGGTCGTTGGAAGGGCGCATCGGTTATAATAGGGGTGGAGGCGTAACGGAGAAGTCATGACGCAACCTTCGCACATCCCCCACGTCCGCTGCCTGAACCTGCGGACCAAGATGGACTACGTGACGCTGGAGGCGGGGCGCTCGTCGGGCCTGCCGGCCGACGGGGACGAGGACGAGACCACGGGCGGGACCGCCCACAACCACTACTGCCTGCGGACGATGACCGTGATCGGCCCCGACGACGACATCGTCAGCCCGCGCCCCTGCGCGCCGGGCCGCGCGTGCTACGAATCCTCGGGCTTTTGATCAGGAGAACGATTCTATGCAGCGGCGACCACTCGGGAAGACGGGGCAGGAGCTTTCGATCATCGCGTTCGGCGGCATCGTGGTGACGGACGCCACGGCGGCGGAAGCGGCCGACCGCGTCGGCGCCGCGTACGACGCGGGCGTCAACTACTTCGACGTCGCCCCCTCGTACGGGAACGCCGAAACGATGCTGGGCCCCGCGCTCGCCCCGTACCGGGACGGCGTATTCCTCGCCTGCAAAACGGGCAAGCGGGATAAGGAAGGCGCGGCCCGAGAGCTGCGCGAGTCGCTGACCCGCCTGAAGACGGACCGCTTCGACCTGTACCAGCTCCACGCGCTTTCCAAGCCGGAAGACCTGGAGCGGGCGTTCGGGCCGGGGGGCGCGATGGAGGCGCTGCTCGAAGCGCGGGAGGCGGGCCTGGTGCGCTGGCTCGGCTTTTCGGCCCATTCCGCCGAGGTCGCCGTGGACGCGCTCGGACGGTTCCCCTTCGATTCGGTCCTGTTCCCCTTTAACTACGTGACCTGGAACGTGGCCGATTTTGGTCCGCAGGTGCTGGAAAAGGCGAAGCAGGTCGGGGCGGGCCGGCTCGCCCTGAAGGCGATGGCGCGCGGGCCGATACCCGACGGGCAGCCCAAGCCGTACGAAAAATGCTGGTACACGCCGCTGATCGATCCGTCGGAGGCCGAACTCGGTCTGCGCTGGACGCTGTCGCAGGACGTCACGGCGGCGGTCCCGCCCGGCGAGTGGCCCTTGTTCCAGATCGCGCTCGGCGCCGCGCAGCGGTTCACGCCCCTGTCGGAGGCGGAGATCGCCGAGATGGCGCGGCGGGCGCGCGGCGAGGAGCCGCTGTTCCGGCTGGCCGCCTGATCCGGTCCCGGCGACGCCGCGTCTTCATTGGGTGAAGCGCTCGTAGACTCGGCACAGCATCTGGACGGCGCGCGTGGGCACGGCGGCCGGTGTTGCGCGGTCCCAGTCCAGGGCGAACTGGGCCAGGAGTTCGTCGATGACCCGGCCGCCGTGCAGTTCGACGTCCGTCTCGCCCACCCAGCCGAAGCCGCCGCGCGTCCAGTTCGTGGAGCCCACGACCGCACTTTTGGCGTCGAAGACGGCCAGCTTCATGTGCAGGAGCGCGAAGTCCCCGCCCACGTCGTAGAGGCGGACGTCGATCCCCGCGTCGAGCAGGACCTGGAGCGCACCGGCGTTGAGGACGGCTTTAGGGCAACGGTCGCGGAGCGGGCCGAGGGCGCGCGGCAGGTACTCGCGCATGTCCTGCGGGTCCACGAGCACGCGCACGTCCACGCCCCGCGCTCCGGCGGCGATCACCTCCCCCAGCACGCCCGTCCGTCCGATCTCGCTCATGGCGATGCAAACGGAGGCGCGCGCCGCGCGCAGGTTCTGCACGACGGCCCGTTCGGTGGTCCGGCGACCGACGCCCGTGCCGAGCACCCGCACCCAACTCCGGGCCGGAGCGAGGTCGCCGTTTTCCAGCTCTGCGGGGAACGGGGGCAGCAGGGGACTCCCCCCGGCGCGCGGCGCGCGGGAGTCGAGCGCGAGACGGCGGTCGTGATCGAATTGAGCGGCGAGCGCGGCCGCGGCGGGGCCCCGCAGATGGATCATCACGTCGTGGTGGCGGAAGAAGAGGGTGCCGACGTTCATGCCGCCCACCAGCGCCTCCCGGTCGTCGATCACCAGGATCTTGTTGTGCGTGATGGCGGGCCGTGCGGGGGAGTCGGGGAAGGGGCGCGGGTCGCTCAGCACCACGTCGATCTTTCTGTCACGCAGGCGCCGGTGCGCCGCCCGGCACTCCTTCCGCACGGCCGGCAGAACGCCGAGCGCCCGGTCCAGCGTCACCCGGACGTCGACGCCGTGCGCCGCTTTGCTCGCCAGCAGGTCGATGATCGTGTCCGCGACGGGGCCGCCGAACAGGAAGAATTCGAGGCGGACGGAGCGCTCGGCGCGCGCGACCATCGCGACCATCTCGCGATAGGCGTCGCCGTCAAAACGGGCCCGCGCGTCGTTGAGGGTGAAATCGGGCGGGGTGAGCGTCGCGTGCACCTGCGGCGGGACGTCGATGCCTCCCGTCACCGGCCGCGGTTCCTCCTGGATCATCCGGGTTCCCTTGAAACGCCGGGGGCCCGGGACGAGCATTTCGTCCCGGGCCCCCTTCGCTCTTTCAAGCGCTGCGATGGGCTTTAGTAGCGCCCACCGCCGCCGCCGTAGCCGCCACCACCGCTGCGGCCACCACCGCCGCCGCCGTAGCCACCACGACCGCCACCGCCGCCGCCGCTGTTCTCACGCGGCTTGGCTTCGTTCACCGTCAGCGGGCGCCCGTCCAGGTTGTAGCCGTTGAACTTGGAGATCGCGGAACGCGCCTCCGCATCGTCGGGCATCTCCACGAAGCCGAAGCCACGGGACTGGCCGCTGTACTTGTCCTCGACGACATGAACGTCGGTGACGTTGCCGGCCTGGGCGAACAGATCGCGCAGCCCGTCGGCGTTGGTGCTATAGGGGAGTCCCCCCACGTAGATTCGCATAACCGTCTCCTGCAAAACCCTCTGGTAAGTATTGTGCAGCACGCAGAAACAGGAGAGCAGGGTTCACGAACGGGGGTTGAGGCCGTGGGAAAGCGCTGAAACTGTTATCGGGTACGGCGGGTGGAAGGGCACACCCACCAAAAGCACACCCCAAGTATATCACATTGTCCGCGAATTGCAACCATGATGAAGAAAAAACCGGAGAAATGATGAAAAGTGGGGAGCGCGCGGCAGCAGATCCCGGGACCGGAAGCGGGCGGGGAGCCCCGCAGAGGGGCTCCCCCGGGGACGGCTACCCGCCGATCACCTGCTTGAGCTCGCCCTTGAGCTTTTCGCCGGACGCGGCCAGCGCGGCGCGCTCGTCGCCGGTCAGGCCGATCTCCACCAGGCTCTCGACGCCGTTCCTGCCGACGATCGTTGGGACCGACAGGGCGACCTCGCTGATGCCGAACAGGCCGGACTGCACCGACGAGACGGGCAGCACCTGCCGCTTGTTCAGGAGGACCGCGTGGACGACCTCGGCGATGGAGACGCCGACGGCCTGGCCCGCGCCGCCCTTGAGCTTGATCACCTCGGCGCCCGAGGAGCGCGCCCGCTCGAAGATGGCCTGGACGGCCGCCTGGTCGTAGCCGGGGAACGAGGCGAGCGGCACGCCCGCGATCTGCGCGGCCGAGGCGGCGAACATCATCGAGTCGCCGTGCTCGCCGAGCAGCAGCGCGGTGACGTCGGTCGGCATCACGTTGAAGTGCTGCGCGAGCAGCGAACGGAAGCGGCAGGTGTCGAGGACGGTGCCCAAACCGATCACGCGCTCGCGCGGCAGGTCCAGCTCCTGGGCCGCGAGGTAGGTCAGGATGTCCACCGGGTTCGACACCACGAGCACGACGGCGTCCGGGGCGAGCGTGCGGTTCTTGAGTTCGCCGAGGATGCCGCGGAACATGCCCACGTTCCGGTTGATCAGGTCCAGGCGGCTTTCGTCGGCCTTGCGCCGCAGGCCGGAGCAGACGACCACGACGTCCGAGCCGTCCAGCAGCTCGTAGCCGCCGGCATCGACGGTCGGACCGCCCGCGAAGGCGTAGCCGTGCACCAGGTCGAGCGCTTCGCCGCGCACCACGTCGAGCACGTTGCCTTCCACCACGTCGATCAGGTTGAGCTGCTGCGCGATGCCTCCCAGTTGCAGCACGAAGGCCGCCGTGCTGCCGACGCGCCCGCCCGCGCCGATGATGCTTACGGTACTCATCTATCGTCTCCTCGTTGGGGATTTCCGGTGTGTGAACAAAAAGGCCGCGGGTGTCGTGCCCGCGGCCTCTATAGTAGTCCAAACCGTCCGGGAAAGTCAATCACGGGCGGGCTTCCTCCCCTTGCGGGCTGAGACCGGTGGGGCGGCGGGCCGCCTCGCCGGGCGGTTTTCTTTTTCCTGGTCTTTTTCGCAGGGCGGAGTACCAGAAACGATACAGAGTCGGATCAAGGAAAACGCGCCGCTCGTTTGCGCTGTAACCTCCGGCCGGGGTGGGAGTCAGATAATTCAGAGAAAAAGTCGCAGGCGTGTGCACATTTTCGCGGTCTTCGCGTCTATGGATGTAGCAGGGGGCGGGCGACGTTCCCGAAGGCGTAACGGAAAGCAGGGGTCACTCATGTTTGTCACGGTCGAGGGCGGGCGCCGGGTTGCCGGCGCGGGAGTAGCATGTTTCTGCGGGGAGCCGGCCACCTGGTGTCTGGTGCCCCACCCGGGGCGCGAGCCGTGGCGCGGTCCCATCGAGCACGCGAAAGCGCGGGACCTTTTCCGCGAGCTGTGCGACAACTGTTTCGACCGCGCCGTGACCGAGGACGAGCGCCAGGAGTGGCACCGGCCACGCGTCTGCGCCGATGCGCCGAGCGCAATAAACGCGCCGCAGCCGGCCGTCTGTTGTTGAGACAGCGCGGCCACCGCTAGCGGGGCCGCGCGCCCGAAGGCGGCCCGCCTTCGTGAAGTGTCACGTCGGCCCGCCCGACGGCCGGACCACCCGGGTGGTCCGGCCGTCGGGCGGGCCGACCGGCTTTTCGGTGGCGCCTGCTCGGGCCGCCGCTACGCCCTGGCGAGCGCCTGCTTGACCAGCCCGGGGATGTCGGCGGTGGTGTCGGCGACGGGGACGCCGGCGGCCTGGAGGGCCTCGACCTTGCCCTGGGCGGAGCCCGAGGTCCCCGAGACGATGGCGCCGGCGTGGCCCATGCGCTTGCCCGGCGGCGCCGTGCGGCCCCCGATGAAGCCGACCACCGGCTTGGTCATCGTCTTGATGTATTCCGACGCCACCTCCTCGTCCGAACCGCCGATCTCGCCGACCATCACGACGACTTTCGTCTCCGGGTCGGCCTCGAACAGGGGCAGAACGTCGAGGAAGCGCGTCCCCAGGATCGGGTCGCCCCCGATGCCTACCGCCGTGGTCTGACCCAGACCGGACCGGGTGAGCGAGTCCACGATCTCGTAGGTGAGCGTGCCGGAGCGCGACACGAGCCCGACCGGGCCGGGGGCGAACATCTCGGCGGGGATGATGCCGATCTTCGATTTGTTGGTCGAGAGCAGGCCGGGGCAGTTGGGGCCGATCAGGCGCGCGCGGCCCGTGCTCTTGACGTAGCGGACCGCCTCGATCATGTTCTGGATCGGGATGCCCTCGGTGATGCAGACGATCAGGTCGATGTCGGCGGTGGCGGCGCCCTCGATGATGGCGTCGGCGGCGAAGCGCGGCGGCACGATCACGAAGTGGGCGTTCGCCCCGGTCGCCGCGACCGCCTCGGCGACCGTGTCGAAGATGGGCACGCCCCGCTCGGTCTTCTGGCCGCCCTTGCCCGGCGTGACGCCCGCGACGACCCTGGTGCCGTAGTCCATCATCTGCCCGGTGTGGAACGTGCCCTCGCGCCCGGTGATGCCGGAAACGACGACCCGGGTGTTCTCGTCGATCAGCACGCTCATGCGGCGGCCTTTTCGCGCTTCAGGTAGTAGGTGACGACCTCTTCGACGTACTCGTCGCCTTCGGCGTCCTCGTCTTCGCCGTCGGTCTCGACGTAGGTCACTTCGGAGACGTGCACGCTGACCAGCTCCCAGCCTTCGCCGCCCAGGTCGTTGAGCATCGTCTCGTCGTCGTCCTCGGAATCCGCGCTCGTCACGATCCGGTATTCAAATGCCGCCATGCCTGGCCTCCTTCAGATGTCCCCTCGGGACGGTTGAGAGTTGAGGGTTGAGCGTTGAGAGTGCGGGGAATCCCCCGATCCTGATCCCAACTCCGATGTTCTTTTCACGCCGCGGCGTTGCCACGCCGTTGAGTTTACCTGATCCCCTGGAGATTTGGCCGGTCCGCGGGCGCCCGCCCGTGCCCCGGACGTTCCTCTCCCTCCGCCAGAAACCGCTCGATGTATTCGCGCGCCTGCGTGAAGACCGGGATCTCGCGGTCTACCGTCCAGACGCGCCGGGTGACGGGGCCGTCGCGGCCGTCGCGCTCCTCCGCGCCGGGGACCACGCACGCGCCGCGCTTCAGGTGCGTCGGGTACTGGCTCCAGTTGATGCCGCAGTGCGCCCACAGCAGCTCCTGCTGTTCGCCCCAGGTCTTTCCGTGCAGGAGCGCCTGCGCCTCTTTCGCGCCGAGTTTGCGGCCCAGCTCCGCGTACGCCGCCATGCTCACCGAGTTGCGCGTCGCGTCCTGCTGCCGCCAGACGTAGTAGTTCGCGACCTCGCCGGCCGGCAGCACGAAGGCGCGGGCGTCGAAGACGGCGCGCCGGTTCAGGCGCAGGCTCATCTCGGACGAGGCGATGCCGGCCGAGATGGAGACGACCTTGTCGGCCTCCTTGTCGAACCAGGGCTGCGTGTCGTGCGTCTGGTCGTCGCGCACGAGCACGCTGATCTCGTCGCTCTGCACGTACGCGAGCTGCGCGCCGTCGATCTCGCGGCACAGCACGGTCGCCACGTGGAGCATGTGCTCCACGAAATCCGGGTCGAACGGGCGCTTCATGTCGCGGGTGAGCGAATGGAACGCCTTGCCGTCCGCGCGCAGGATCATCGGCAGGCGCGGCACCAGGCGCGTCTTCCACACCGCCTCGTACCGCTTCATCCGGTCGCCCAACCCGTCCCGCGAGGAAGACATGGCTACTTCTGCCGCTGCAGCACGATGGGGCCGGGGACGCTCGGGATACCGGTCACCGTCAGGGTGTCGCCTTCCACCTTGAACGTGGCCTCCGCCTGGCCTTCCACCGTCCGGCCCTGCGCCTGGGTCTTCGTTTTCATCGTCAGCTTGTCATCGTCCACCGTGTACGTACCCTGGGCGTTCATCGGGCCCATCGGGGTCTGGGCCGAAGTGGAACAGGTCCCGTCTTCGTTGAACGTGTAGGTGACCGCCAGGGACTGTTGCGTGGGGCCGATGGGGATGTTGATCGTCCCCGTCCAGGTGCCCACGAGCGGGTTCTTCTTCGCGCACCCCGCGAGCGGGATCAGGACCAGCAGGCACAGCGCCCAAACCGCATAACGGGACGTTTTCATCATGAGTTTCCTTACCCACCCCCGGCCCCCTCCCTCGGGAGGAGGGGGAGGAGAGGGGGAACGGGAGTCCGAAAATAGCGACTCCTCGGCCAAACCGTCCCCTCCCC
>CADCTO010000482.1 GCA_902805585.1 uncultured Armatimonadota bacterium
CTCCCAGATGCGCTTGCCGGGGTGTGCGGCATCTCCCGTCAGCGTTTCGTTCACGATCCGCGACGGCACGGTCCGCCCCGCCTCGTCGCGCACCGTCACCGGCTGCGGCCCGACCTCGGCGCGGACCGGGAAGCGGGCCCGGAACACGGCCACGGCGCTGGCGGGCGCGCTGCCCGGGTTGAAGACGACGAGCGCCTTCGTCGGCGTATCACCCTGTCGCAACGCCGCGGTATCCATCCGCGCCGCCAGAGCCTGCCACTCCCCGCGCTCCCACGCGAGAATCACATCCTGAGGCAGGTTCATGTGCATCTGGGGATTATACCCCTCACCCCTGCCCCCTCCCCTCGGAAGGCAGGGGGAGAGCCAAGGTTGACGCGACCGGGGTTCTCACACCCGGCGGCGGCCGGGTCAGAGGCACACTCCCCCTCCCTTCCGAGGGGAGGGGGCAGGGGTGAGGGGCCGGCGGTATAATAGGTTCGATGGCACCGTTGTATCCAATCGGGCTCCGGGTGCGCGGCCGGCGCTGCGTGGTGGTGGGCGGCGGGGCGGTCGGCGAGCGACGGGTGCGGGCCTTGCTGGAGGCCGGCGCCGACGTCGGTGTCGTCGCCCCGCGCGTGACCGATACGCTCAGCGACCTGATCCACGACGGCGACGCGGCCCACATCAACGCGGCGTTCCGGCCCGAGCATCTGGACGGCGCGTTCCTGGTCATCGCGGCGACGGACCGGCCGGACGTGAACAGGGAGGTCGTGCGGTCGGCGCGGGCGCGGGGCGTCCTGGCGAGTCTGGCGGCCCGGGCCGATGGAGAAGAAGAAGAGGCCGGCGATTTCGTCACCATGGCGGCCGTGCGGCGCGGAGACCTGCTGCTCGCCCTGACGACCGGCGGCGCCGGGCCGGCGCTCTCGGCGCGCCTGAAGCGGGAGATGGAAAAGCAGTTCGGCACGGAGTGGGGCTCGTACGTCGCCCTGCTCGGCGAGATGCGCGAACTGGTGAAGCAGCGGTACGCCGGCGAACCGGAGCGCGCGACGGCGCTGCGGCGGCTGGCGGCGGCGGACGGAGTTCGTGACCGGATCGCGGCCGGAGATGCCGAGGGAGCGCGCGCGGAGGCCCTGTCATGCCTCTCGTGATGATCGGGCTTTCGCACCAGAGCGCGCCGGTCGAAGTGCGCGAGCGCCTCGCCTTTACCGTTGCGGGCGCGCTGGGGGAGGCCCTGGGTCAGATCAAGGCGGGTCTGCCGCCGGGCGGCGAATGCGTGCTGCTGTCCACCTGTAACCGGACCGAACTGTACGTGGCGACGAGCGCCCGCGAACCGGACGGCGATGCGGCGCTGCTGCTGGCGGGCGCGCGCGGTCTGGCTGTGGGCGAGTTCACCCCGTATCTGCACGAGCTGCCCGGGCACCGGGCCGTCCACCACCTGTTTCGGCCCGGC
>CADCTO010000483.1 GCA_902805585.1 uncultured Armatimonadota bacterium
CGAAGGGGGAAGCGCCATCGAGCATCGCCGCTTCGTCCAGCTCGCGAGGGATGGTCAGGAAGAACTGGCGCAGCAGGAAGATGGTGAACGCGCCCCCGCCGAAGAAGGCGGGCACGACGAGCGGGGCGAACGTGTCGATCAGGCGCAGCTCGCGCCAGAACAGGAAGACCGGGATCATCGTCACCTGGGCCGGGAGCATCATGGTCGAGAGCATCAGGTAAAAGAGCAGGTTCCGCCCGAAAAACTTGAACCGGGCGAAACCGTAAGCGACCAGCGACGCGGACAGCACCTGTCCGAAGACCGAGATCACGGTGATGAGCACCGTGTTCAGAACGAAGGTCGGGAACGGCAACTCTGTCCAGGCGCGGCGGAAGTTCTGCCATTGCGGGGGGTTGGGGATCCATTGCGGCGGGACAGCGAAGACCTGTTCGTTCGTCTTGAGCGCAGTCGAAACGGTCCACACGAACGGGATCGAGAACAGAACGGCCCCGAACAGGAGCATCACGAAGACGCCGACGCGCTCGATGCGCTCCTGCGCCTGTTCCGCCGACCGCGACTGTGCCATGCCGCGCTACTCCTTTTCGCCGCCTTCGTAGTAGACCCACCGGGACGCGTTCTTGAACTGGATGATCGTGAAGACGAGCAGGATCAGGAAGAGGACCCAGGCCATCGCGGACGCCTTGCCCATCTTGAAGAACCGGAACGCGTTGTTGTACAGGTACAGCACGTACAGCAGCGTGGCGTTGTTCGGGCCGCCGCCGGTCATCACGTAGGCGGACGTGAATACCTGGAACGAGCCGATGATGCCGAGCACCAGGTTGAAAAAGATCGTGGGCGAGAGCATCGGCAGCGTCACGTGCCGGAACGAGGCCCAGCCCCGCGCGCCGTCGAGCGACGCCGCCTCGTACAGCTCGTCCGAGATGCCCTGGAGGCCGGCCAGGAAGATGATCATGCGCCCGCCGCCGACGCCCCACAGGCTCATCAGGATCAGGGCAGGAAGCGCGGTCCTGGGATCCTGCAGCCACTGCGGACCCTGGATGCCGAGCCGGGACAGGCCGTGGTTCAGCAGGCCGGCGTCCGGGTGGAAGACCCAGACCCAGACGAGGGCGGAGGCCACGGCGGGCACGAGCGAGGGGAGGTAGAACAGCGTCCGGAACCAGGGCATCCCCCGGACCTTCTGGTTCAAAAGGATGGCGATCAGGAGCGAGCCGGTCAGGCCGAGCGGCACGGCGAAGAGCACGTACAGCGCGGTGTTCCCGAGCGATTTCCAGAACAGGGGGTCGCGGGTCAGCAGGACCTCGTAGTTCTTGGCGCCGACCCAGGTGAGGGTGTGCAGATCGTACCTGCAAAACGACAGGTACAGCGAGATCAGCATCGGCCCCAGCGTGAACAGCAGGAAGCCGATCAGCCAGGGCGAGATGAACACGTAGCCCCAGAACCCGGGGCCGCGCGTCCACGGCGACCGACGCGCCACGGCCTGTTCGCGCGCACGGGGTGCCGGGAGGGCGGCCGCGCCGGCTTCCGCTTCGGCGGCACGCCGTGCCGCCGTCCCCACCTAAAACCCCTCCTCGCCCGAAAGCACGCGGTTCGCCCGCCGCGACGCCTCCGCGAGCGCCTGCGCGGCGGTCTGTTCGTTCACGTTGAACAGGGTTTCCAGAGCAGAGTTGAACTCCTGCGACCACTCCTGGTAGCGCCAGTCGATGGGCAGCGTGCGCCCGCGGCGGAGCGATTCGAGGAAAACGTCCGTATGATACGGCGGCTGATCGGCTTTCAGATATCGGGGGTCGCGGAGCACGGACCGGCGGGTGGGGACGGCACGGCGGAGCTCCCCGCACAGGAGCATCTCCGCCTCCGGCCCGGTCATGTATTTGACGAACTCCCACGCCTCCTCAGGGTGGCGCGTTTCGCGGTTGATGACGAGCTGGTTGCCTTTTACCACGGTGGCGTCGCCGGACGGGCCGCGCGGCGTCGGCGCGATGTCCCAGTCGAAGCTCTTGATGTTCTTACGGAAGCGGGGCGACTCGCCGGCCCAGCCCCAGTGCATGGCGATCTTGCCCGACTCGAACGTGAAGGCGGAGAGCGCGTTGTCGGCGGGCGTGGGGGCGCACCGGTGCTTCCAGCGCAGGTCCGCGTACGCCTGCACCCCGCGCTGCGCGTCCGCGTCCTCGGCCATAACCACGCGGGTCATCGCGGGGTCCATGATATCGCCGCCGTGGTTCCAGATGACCGACGCGTACATCGGGAACCCGGGGAGGTTCGTGCCGAACTGCGCGGCCCGGCCGCCGCGGTCGCGCCGGGTCAGGGCCCGGGCGGACTCCACGAACGCCTGCCAGTCCCACCGGCCGCGTTTGTGGAGGGCGTACGGGTCGGTCAGCCCGGCCTCCGCGAACGTCTTCTTGTTGAAGTAGAGCAGGACCGGGCCGAACAGCACGTTCATGCCGTACAGGGTCCCGCGCCACGTCCCCTCCTCGAGTGCGAGCCTCGTATAGTCGTCGAGGAAGTCGCGCGGCTCGCGGGCGGCGAGCGGGTCCAGGGGCAGGAAATACTCCTTGCGGGCGAGCGCGGGGAAGTAATAGTGGTCGCAGCGCATCACGTCCGGGGCCGTCCGCGAGGCGAGCATGAGCTGGAGCTTGTCGGTGTAGGACGAGCCCGGGACGATGAAGAGGTGGACCCGGACGCCGGGGTTGCGCTTCTCGAATTCGTCGGCGATGCGCCGTTCCACGGCGAGCTGTTCGGGGTTGCCCCACGCCATGTAGCGGATGGTGACGCGCCCGCGCGGGTCCCGGGGGCGGGCGCAGCCCGAGCTGCTCAACGCGGCGGCGGCCGAAGGGGGAAGGCCGAGGAGAAGGGCCAGCAGGCGGCGTCGCGTCATGGCGCCTCCATCTTAACCGACGGGCGGCGGGGTGTCAAGCGCACCCCGGAGCCGTTCACCGCTCTCGCGCAGAGGAGGGGGAACCGGCCGGGACCCGAGTTTCCCCGTGCCGTTTTGCAGGTATATTGCTTCCGTGCCGCCAATACTGTATGACGCTATGGAGGCATCCGCTGTTTGGCAACCGACCGGGTCGGACCCGGCCGAGGAGACCGTCGCGCCCGTTGCGGCGCGCACGGAACGTCTACCCTTGCCTGTCGTCGGGCTCGGCATCGCGTTCCTCGTCCTGTACGCGTTCACGCTGACGCACTGGTACACGTTCGACACCGTCTCCTACGCCACCAGCATCCGGCGGGCCGAGCTGAGCGGCGACGCGGGCTGGCTGTTCCACCCGCACCACCTGCTGTTCAACGCGATGGGACTGCTCGTCCACCAGGTGCTGTGCCTGTTCGTGCCGGACACGCTGACCATCACCGCCGTGCAGGTGTTCACGGCGACGATGGGCGCGTTCGGGCTGGGCGTCTTCGCCCTGTGGCTCTACGAGGAGACGCGCTGCCTCTGGACCGCGCTGACCGGGGCGGCGGCGCTCGGCGGCACCTTCGGCTGGTGGTTCGCCAGCACCGACGGGCGCGCCAATCTGGCGGGCACGGCCGTCGTCCTGCTGGTCCTGTGGGCGCTCCGGCGCGCCCGCCGTGCCACGTTCCCGGACCGCTGGTGCGCCTTCGCGGGCGGATTCCTGGGGTTCGCCTGCCTGCTCCACCAGTCACACGGCCTTTTCCTTCCCGTGGCGCTGCTCGCCGCCCTTTTCCTGCCCGCCGCATCGTGGCAGTCCCGGGCGCGCCGCGCGATCCTCCTCGCGGGCGTCTTCGTCCTGACCATCGGCGTCCCGTATGTGATCGTGGCCGTCGCCGTTAAGGGCTTCCGGACGCAGGCCGAAGTCGTCTACTGGCTGACGACCTACGGCCAGCAGGGGACGTGGTGGAACTTCGACATCGGGCGGAACGTGGTCAAAGACGGCGGGGCGCTTTACAAGCTGTTTACGGGGCAGAACGTCGTCTACGGGCCGGAAGGCGCGGTCGTGCGGGGCAACGCATGGGGCAACGCGGCGGCCGGCCTGTGGGCGTTCCTCTGGGGCGTCGCGCTTTTCGGCGGGCTGCGCGGGGCGTGGCGGCGCAAGCCGGGGTTCGTGGCGGCGCCGCTGCTGGCCCTGGTCATCTACAGCGCCTTCTTCACGGTCTGGGACCCCGGCCACTTCGTCTTCTGGTTCGCGCAGGGCGCTTTCCTGATGGCGCTGATCGCGCTGGGGTGGCGGGAGGGGGTCCGTCGCCCGGGACTGCGCATGGCCCTCAGCGGCTGTGTGGTCGTCCTGGCGGGGCTCACCTACGCCGGGGCCATCGTCACCAGAACCGACGCCGAGAGCAACCCGCATCTGCGGCTCGCGCGCTCCCTCCAGGACGTGGCCGATCTGCGCGGCCTGGTCATCGCGAGCGGCATGGGCTCCGCCGCCGAGGCTGAGGTGTATGTGCCGTATTTCTCCCGCATGCAGGTGGTGGCCCTGCACCGCCACTGGGCCATCGCCGGCGGCGACTCGGCGCGCGCCACCGCGTCCGTGCGCGCCCTGATCGACCGGGTACTCGCGCGGGGCAACAGCGTCTTTCTGCTCGGGGAGGCCACGCACGACCCGGCCGGTCTGCGCGCCATGGAACGCCGCTTCGGCGTCAAGCAGTCCCAGATCGCGGCCGTGTTCGACCCCTATGAACGCCTGCCGGTCGAGCAGGTGGATGGGGCGAAGGTGTTCCGTCTCTATCCCCGTCCGCCCGCCCCTCCCGTACGGCAAACCCCGCCCGCACCGCCGGCCCGTCCGTCTCGCCGGTATCGGCGTTCACGCCCGACGGTATGTCGGCCGAGAC
>CADCTO010000484.1 GCA_902805585.1 uncultured Armatimonadota bacterium
GAGCGTCACAAATCCTCGGTCGCTACGCGAAGCCCGTGCGAGACGGTCAGGTGCAGTTCGGGTTGGTAGCACCTACACCACATCGCCCTCTACCTGCCTTTGCCCCCCGCGGTCGTCCGTCCGGCGCGACCGGCTTGGTCCCGTTAACGCGCGTCCGCCACCCGCGGCACCTGAAAATAATGGCATCCAGCGAGCAAACATCCCCCGAGAAGGGGATGTTTTTATTTGCTACTGGCCTTATCCAATATCCCGGCAAGAACGGGGGCGGGCACGGTCGACGCACGGGCCGGTCAGAAGATTCGGCGCGACGGCCGGGAATGCGGCGCGAGAGCGTTCCCGTCCGTGGCGATGCACCAGTCTTGGTGCGCCCCGGCGAGCGCCGGGGCGCCGGAGGGGTGGCTATTCGCCGCCAATGAGCGAGGGCAGCAGCACCACAGGAAGGCGGCGCCATGTCAGGCCCCTTGTGGGATTTGCAACGGTAAAGGTCCTTAGCGTCAAGCCCGTTCGACTTCTATAGGACCCCGGCGGTTCACACGCCGGGACCTCCTTTTTTGGCCGGCGAAGCGTCGCGCCGGACGCCAGCTAACGGGCAGGCACCCGGCGGCGCTTCGCTCACGGCCGCTGTGGATCTAGCGAGCCTACGCGCGCCCGCTCTGCACACGATTCTGCTCACGTTTTGCTCACGGCGGGGCGCTAGAGTATCGCTGACAACGGACGGAGCCGGGCCTGGTGACGGTTACCGCATTCGGCGCAACAGCAGCAGCGGCATAGAAACGATACAGGCCGAGTACCGCGGGGAAAGAACGTCGAGCGCTTGAGGCGGGCGAAGCGGTCCCCGGCCCGTAAAGGGCAGGCGGGCGCTCGCGCTAGAGGAGGACGCCGCCGGGGACACTGCCCGAGGAGTAGTCGGCGCAAGAAACTATCCCCGGATCCCGGGCGAGTATCTTCCATCCGGGGAGCGGAAAGACCGCCGCCGCCAGAGAGCGAACCCAACCGGGTTGGGATGTCTTCTTCAGGGCCGCGCCTATCAATGGTGGCGGACCCGCAAAAAATTAGCGGGAGGAGCGGCGGCGGGCACGGCTGCGATGTCGCACAACACGCCCTGCTGTCCATTAAGGGAAAAGGAGAAAGAATCCATGAGAATCGGGCAAGCCGCGGCGGTGCGGGTCGAAGGCCGAGTGACGAGCGCCGTGGTCGGTACGGGGAGGATCCTGTCGCGCTACGGCGCCTTCGCCGCGCCGGTGGTGATGGCCCTGCTCTCGGTGCCGGCCCTGCGCCTCGCCCACCCGCCGGCGGACCACGGCAGGCCGCCGGCCGCCGTCCCGTCCTCCCCTGCGGGCGCCCTGCTCGGGCACCACCCCGGGCTCCCCGCCGGGCGGGTGGGCGCCCGCGCGGACATGCTGCTGGCGCGCCTCACTCCGCCCGC
>CADCTO010000485.1 GCA_902805585.1 uncultured Armatimonadota bacterium
ACCACTAGGTCCGGGTTGTCGAACGCGGCGCCGTAGGCGTGGACGAGCGCGTAGCCCAGTTCCCCGCCCTCGTGGATCGAGCCGGGCACCTCGGGCGCCACGTGGGACGGGACGCCGCCGGGGAACGAGAACTGCCGGAACAGGCGCTTCATGCCGGCCTCGTCCTGGGACACGTCGGAATACAGCTCGCTGTAGCTGCCCTCCAGGAACGTGTTGGCGACCAGGCCGGGGCCGCCGTGCCCCGGGCCGGTGATGTAGATGACGCTCAGGTCGTGCGCCTTGATCAGGCGGTTGAAGTGGACGTAGATGAAGTTCAGCCCGGGGGTCGTGCCCCAGTGCCCGAGCAGGCGGGGCTTGACGTGCGAAAGTTTCAGGGGCTCCTTCAGGAGCGGGTTATCGAGCAGGTAGATCTGGCCGACCGACAGGTAGTTCGTGGCGCGCCAGTAGGCGTTCATCCTGCGGAGTTCGTCAGGGCTCAGGGGGGACGTGGTCGGGTCTTCGATCGTCGCGACGGCCATGCGCGTAGGTCTTCCTTTCCGGTGTCGCGGTATTGTACCCCGGAGCCCCGCCGCAACGGGCACGAGATCGGGCCGCTACGATGGCTGCCAGATGTAGGCGAAAAAGACCAGGCGCCACAAAAGCCAGAGCGCGAACCCCGCCGCCGCCACGGCCGCCGGGCCGCGGCGGCGGTCGAAGGGCACGAAGCGGCGGACGGGCAGGAACAGCAGAACGGCGCCCAGGGCGGCGCCGCCCGCGGGCAGGAGCAGGTCCAGGAGCCCCAGGAAAAAACCGCCGTCCGCCCGCCCGCCGCGGATCGACCCCGCTATCACCGCGCCGACCGCCCCGCCTTGGTAGACGGCGACGAACAGCAGCACGCTGTCACGCAGGGGTGTGCGCCATCCCAGCAGCCCGCCCACCAGCGCCCCGACCGGCGCGCCCAGGTACAGACCGATGAAGTAGACGTAGAACGTGAACAGGCCGCCGAAGAAGCCCCCGACCGCGAACCCCACCGCCGTCAGTAACAGCGCCGCCGCCAACTTCCTGAGGACCGTCACGGCGTCCGCCCCATCCGCCGCGCCCGCGCTAACCGACGCCGCGACGGCTCAGTGTGCGGCCTCCGGCAGGGCGTACGACTCCAGGAACCCGCACGTCGTACACCGAAAGGTGCGCACCGTGAACCGCTCCCGATTGCCCATCTTCACGCCCATCCAGATCGAGTAATCGGGATCCCCCTCCGCCCACTGCGGGCGGGCGACCCCGCCGTACGTGTTGTCCACCACGAACCCCCGCTCCATCTCGCCCCCGCACTTGCCGCACTTCGGCTCCTCCATAACCCCTCCTTCTCAGCGCTGCCGTGGCCCGCTGCCGGTCTCCGCGAGGCGGCGTTCATCACGCCTGCCGTGCTTTCTTCCCGCTCGCGCGTGCCCCCTGTCGCTCACGAAAAGCGTCCCGGCGCCTTTGCCGCCAATCCTGGCCAGCGAAGCCGTCGTCTACTGCGGCTGAACCGGCGGCGCGCCGATCGACAGGAATAGCGTGTCAGCGCCCTGCGCTGTGTGGTCCGGCATGCGGTGGTGGGTATCCGGGGGCGAGGGCGCGCACGAGGGCAGCGGCGGGGTAGATTTCGCGGATGCGGCCGATACCGCAGCCGGCATAGAGTGTCGCGTCGTCATCCCCGCGGGCGGCACTGAGCCGGCGGTGCGGCGCGCAGGGCCACGAGCCGATCAGGCGGCGGTCCAGATACAGGTCGTCGGAGCGGGCGCGGACGAGGCGTGCCTTGTAGCGGGGGGCGGCGCGGGACTCGTCGGAGGCGACGAAGCGGGTGCCCAGCATCGCCGCGCGCGCCCCCAGAGCGAGCACGCGCGCCACATCGGCGCGATCCGCCAGGCCGCCGCCGGCGACGATGGGCAGGTCGGTGATGGCCTGGATCGCCGGGACGAGGTCCGCGAGCGGCATCGGGCCGCGGACCTGTCCGCCCGCCTCCGTGCCCTGCGCGACCAGAACGTCTGAACCCTGCTCCGCGGCTTCGGCCGCTTCCTCCACGGTGCCGACCTGCCGGAAGACCAGGCCGCCTCGGGCGCGGATGCGCGGCGCAAGCCGCGGCGCGTTCCACCAGAATACCTGGAACAGGCGGCCCCCTTCGGCGACACAGGCGTCCAGGACGCTCTCCGGTTCCCACTGGTTCGTGAACGCGACGAGGACGGGACGGGGGGTGCGGGAACGTACGCGCTGGAGGAGGCGGCGGGCGGCGGCGGGGGATTGGTCGAACAGCGAAAGGCAGCCCAGGCCGCCCGCCCGCGACACTTCGGCGGCGAGGCGTGGCCCGTCGCAGGGACCCAGGGGCGCCTGCACGACCGGGACTGCGAGCGCCACGCCGTCACAAAGGGGCCACGCTGAGGATGCGGGGCCGGGTTTCGTTGTCTTCATCGGGGTGAGAAACCGGTGTTCTTTTCCAGTTACGATACCCCGGATGCGGCCCGCGGGTCAAGGGACGCCCGGTGCGGTCGGTAGTCCCGGCGGTCAAAACCACGGGCGGCAAAGGCGCAAGGTCCACGGAGGCGGACTGATCGCTTGTCGCGGCTGCGCCGCCTTCATTCGTCTCGTCAAACTTCGGAAGCATCCAGAAGGAGGTACACGCGTGCTTCCAGTTCCCGGTGGGCCTGCTCCACGGCTTCGGCGACTTCGCGGGCTCGTACCAGATCGTACAGGGCTTTGTCCATGTGGCCCCGGGTGGCGCTCAGCGCCTCCTGATTGGCGCGGATGCGCCGCAGGCACTGCTGCAAATTCCCGCGCGACGTATCGGCGGCGATCATCAAGGCGATCTCTTCGGGGTCGGGTTGCAGGCTCATCGGCTCGGTCCTCGTCGTCTTCTGGCTAGGCTCGGATGCAAGAGCCGTGCCGCCTCATAAAGCCGCGCGCCCGGTGCGGTACAGGGTGGCGAACTCGGGCGGGAGCCCCGCGGAGGCCAGGGCTTCGACGACGCGCTCGACCGGGTAGGCCGCTCGCCGGATCTCCGCCTCGGGGGGAGCGGCTTCGCGCAGGGTCAGGACCGCGTAGGCGGCCCGGGTGTCGCCGTCTCCGGGGCGGCCGGTCGAGCCCGCGTTCACGAAAAGCGCGCCGGCCGACCGTCTCACCATCGGCCAATGGGTGTGCCCGGTGAGGATAACGTCCGCTCCGGCCGCGCCGGCGATGGCGCGCAGCCGGAGCGGCGAGGTCAGGGGGTGGAGGCCGTCCTTTTCGGAGTCGGGCGCGGCGTGGACCATCAGGAGGCGGTGGCCGGCGACGGTCTCGCGGAGCGTTTTCGGCAGGGCGGCGAGGTAGGCGCGGCTTTCGGGTGACAGGTTCTCGTAGGCGTGCTCGAAGGCCCGGTACTTGCGCGGGTCCTTCTTGGCGGCCCACTTCTCCTTCTTGCGCGGGAAGGCGAGCGTCTTCTCGTCGTAGTTGCCCGCGATCGAGGGGATGTCGGCGGTGGCAATGCGCTGGACGCACGCGTCGGGCCAGGGGCCGTAGCCGACGAAGTCGCCCGCACACCAGACGGCTTCGGGCGGGTCCCTGGCGAGATCGGCCAGCACCGCATCGAGCGCGGGCAGGTTCCCGTGGATGTCCGAAATGACGGCGACGCGCATCAGGGGGCTATTTCTTATTCTTTTTCGCCGGCTTCTCGCGTCCGGGGGAGCTTGTCTGTATCAGGTCTTCGATGCCCCTGCGCTCTTCGCGGACGATCTCGCGGAGCCGCTCGCGCGCCTTCTCCGTCGGGCGCTTGCCGACCGTGTTGAAACGCTGCAGCCGTGTGGCCAGCGCCTCCAGCCGTTCGACCAGGCGCCGGGTCTGCTTGGGCTTGAACCGGTCCGCGTGACGGGGCAGGACCTCGATCCGGGCGGCGAGCCGGGTCAACTGTTCGTCGAGTTTGGGGACGTCCTCGTGGGAAGCGTCCGACAGGACGGTCTGCAGGCGCAGGATGGCCCGGTCCAGATCGGTCTGCGCGTCCACCGCGTCGTCGGCGCCGTCTTCCGGCTGGGGGGGCGGAATCTGCGGGGGCGGCGAGGGCGGGAACAGTGCGGCGGGCGCCGGCTCGGGGGAGGGCGGAAGGGGCAGGTCGGCGGCGGCCGGGGGGGCTTCCGGAGCGGACGGGGGGAGGCCGTCTCCGGCCCCGTCGGCGCGCAGGAAGGCCAGGATCGTTGCGGCGGTCGCGCGCGGCATTCCGGTGAGACCGACCAGCTGCTCCACGCTCGCTTCCTTCAGTCCGGGGCGCGTGGTGATGCCCGCGGCTTCCAGCGCGGCGCGCCGGGCGGGCCCGAGGTTGGGAATCCCGAACAGTGACTCGTCCATGGTGTTCACGCGCGCCTGCCGATCCGGTTCAGATACCAGCGTGGTCGTTCCACAGGAGTGTAGTCGCTGGGGAACGGGCTTGTCAACACCTACCGCATATTTCAGAAACGCGACAAAGAGGTGCGGGGAGCGCCGCTACGAGGCGACCAGGTCCTCGTCCTCCGTGGGCAGCCGCTCCAGCATGTCCACGGCGTCCACCGGGCTCTCCACGGGCGCGTCGCTGACGACGTGGCCGTCCTTGAAGCGGATGATGCGCTTCGCGTGCAGGGCGATGTCCATCTCGTGCGTGACGATGACCACGGTCTTGCCCTCGCGGTTCAGGCGCTGGAAGATCGCCATGATCTCCTCGCCGGTGCGCGTGTCCAGGGCGCCGGTCGGCTCGTCGGCCATGAGGACGGCCGGATCGTTGACCAGGGCGCGGGCGATGGCGACGCGCTGCTGCTGG
>CADCTO010000486.1:0-4182 GCA_902805585.1 uncultured Armatimonadota bacterium
GAAGCGCACCTCGGACAGGCCGGACATCTCGCCGCCCCGGTAGTTCGATCGGATCCGGAACCGGAAGAAGCGGGCCCGGACGGGGCGCGCGAAAGCGACGGCCTGCCCCCGGTACTCCGCGTCCGCCGTGGCCTGTGCGAGCGTGAACGAGCCGACGGGGGCGAACGCTTTGCCGTCCGGCGAGGCCAGCACCTCCAGGCCCTTCACGCCGCGGCTGTTCCAGCCCCCGCCCTCGTTGTAGTTCCACGCGTAGAACCCGCGCACGCGATACGCTTTGCCGAGGTCGAAGACGAGGGACGCGTCCCACGCGCCGTTCCACATCGAGGCGCCGCCTTCGTAGACGTTGTTCGTGTGGACGTAGACGCCACTGCCCGGGACGGTCTCGCCCCAGCCCGACCCGTCGATGAGCTTGCGCGCCGTCCGCCCGGCCCCCTCCTGGGCGCTCGACGCCGACGCGTCCACGGGCGTGATGAACGCGCCCAGGGTCTGCGTGGGCGCGGACGCAGGCGTGCCGCCCTGCGCGCGCAGCGCCGCCACGACGAAGCCGAGCCCCGCCAGCGAAGACGGCACCAGCCAGAGCAGCGCCGTACGCCGCCACGGACGTTCCCTGCCGCGTATGGTCACGGTCTTTTCTCCCTTGAACGCGGCCTCTCTACCCGTCGAACGGGCCGCCCCTGCCGTTCGATACTACCCCCGGTGTCTTCCACGCGTCAAGCGCGGCGGGCGGCGGGCGCGGCCCGCCCACGCGGCCATTGTTTTTGCGGGCCTGGCCCCGTCTTCTTGCTGTGCCTGTGTTATAATGGAGCAGCGTTGTTCCCACCGTCCCGTGCGTAACACAGGAACGCGCACGGCGCGCCGGTTCCCGAGCGGACGCGGCGCAGACACGCCCGGAGCAACCAAATTTAATGCGCTTCCCCGGTAACCTTCTCAAGCGGTTCTCCCGCAACATGGGGATCGACCTCGGCACTGCCAACACCCTCGTGCATGTCCGCGGCAAAGGCATCCTGCTCCGCGAACCTTCGGTCGTCGCCCTCGACGTGAACTCCCGGGTGGTCCTCCAGGTCGGTGAGGAAGCCAAGCGCATGGTCGGCCGCACCCCCGCCCACATCATCGCCATCCGGCCGCTCAAGGACGGCGTCATCGCCGACTTCGACCAGACCGAGAAGATGCTCCGCTACTTCATCGAGAAGGTCAACCGGCGCCGCTCCTGGGTGCACCCGCAGGTCGTGGTCGGCATCCCGTCGGGCGTGACGGAGGTGGAGCGCCGCGCGGTGCTCGACGCGACGAAAAAGGCGGGCGCGAAGGACGCCTTCCTGATCGAGGAGCCGATGGCGGCCGCCATCGGGGCGGGCCTGCCCGTTTCCGAGCCGACCGGCAGCATGATCGTGGACATCGGCGGCGGGACCACGGAAGTGGCGGTCATCTCGCTCTCGGGCATCGTCACCAGCCGCTCGATCCGCATCGCCGGCGACGAGATCGACGAGGCCATCACCGGCTACATCCGCCGCACCTACAACCTGTTCATCGGCGACCGCACCGCCGAGGAGACGAAGCTGACCATCGGGTCGGCCTACCCGCTGGACCAGGAGCTGCGGCTGACCGTGCGCGGCCGCGACCTCATCTCCGGCCTGCCCCGGGCCACCACGATCACCTCGGAGGAGATCCGCGACGCCATCGCCGAGCCGGTCGGCCAGATCGTCGAGGCCGTGAAGGTGGCGCTCGAATCCGCGCCGCCCGAGCTTGCCGCCGACATCATGGACCAGGGGATCGTGCTGGCGGGCGGCGGCGCACTTTTGCGCGGTCTGGACCAGCTCATCGCGGCCGAGACCTCCATGCCGGTCCACATCGCCTCCGACCCCCTGTCGTGCGTCGCCCTGGGCGCGGGCGCGGTCCTGGACGAGGTGGAGCACAACCCCGCCCTGCGGAACGCCCTGCTGTCGGCCACGCAACTGAATAACTGAGAAGGGACGAGGGACGAGGGATGAGGGGTGAGGTGAAGAAGGCAGGGTCTCGAGTCAGCCGCCGCCGCCTTCCTCCACCTCGTCCCTCGTCCCTCGTCCCTCGTCCCTGAAGCGGAGCCTCCATGCGGACGCGACACCGGGCGCGGCTGGAGACGCTGGAGCGCAAAGATCGCTACCGGCGGCGTGTGGAGCCCGTCGCGCCGTTCCTGGTGCTCGCCGTCACCCTCGCCGTCGGGGTCACCCTGGGCGTCCTGCACAACCGGTGGCGCGCGCAGAACCGCCCCGACCCCGTCCTCGCGGGAGTCCGCCTCGCCATCTTCCCCTTCCAGTACGCCGGCGCGCGGGCGGGCGGCGTGTTCTCGACTGTGGGCGACTGGCTCTTCGGCGGCAAGCGGCTTTCCGACCAGAACCGGCGGCTGCGCGCCGAGATCGCGCGCCTCAAGCAGGAAAACCAGGCGCTCCGGGCCGACGCCGCCGAAGCCGCGCGCCTGCGCGAACAGCTGGGGTTCTCGCAGAAGGTGGGGCGCCCCCTGCTGGCCGCCCAGGTGATCGGCCAGTTCACGTCCCCCCTGTTCGACACGATCACCGTCGCGCGCGGCGCGCGCGACGGCGTCACGCTGAGCATGGTCGCCCGCACGCCCGACGGGCTGGTGGGCCAGGTGTCCGACGTTTCGGCGCTGTCCTCACAGGTGCTGCTGCTGACCGACGCCAATTCGGGCGTCGGCGGCATGGTGGTGCGCGGCGGCAAGATCCAGGGGGTAGGCATCGTCCAGGGCGGCGGGCGCACCAGACCGCTGCAGATCGTGTACCTGAAACGTGAGGACGACATCCGGATCGGGGACCTCGTCGTCTCGTCGGGCTACGGGGGCGTGGTGCCGGCGAACATCCCCGTCGGCCGCGTCACCGCCGTCGCCGAGGACCGGGCGCGATTCCTGAAGTCGGCGCAGATCCGGCCGGCGACCGCGCTGCTCAACGCCCGCGAGGTCTTCCTGCTCCGATGAACACCCCCGGAACGCGCGCGATCCTGGGGCTGTGCCTCCTGCTCGGGGTCGCCGCCGCGCTGCAGGGCCTGCTCGCCCCACACCTGTTCCGCTGGGGCGGCCAGCCCGATTTCGTGTTCCCCGTTGTCATGACCGCGGCGCTGCTTTCTGACGCGAGCCTGGGATGCCTGCTCGGCCTGGGCGGCGGGCTGCTGACCGGCGCCCTGGTCGGCGAGACCGTGGGCACCTTTCTCGTGACGCGCACCTTCGCCGGCTTCGCGGCCGGTTCGTTCGCCCAGCGGATGTTCCGGGCGAACCTGGGCGTGGCGGTACTCAGCGTGATCGTCGCCTCGGTGGTCTCCGAAAGCCTCTACATCCTGTCGGCCCCGCGGGTCGGCTTCCAGAAGTGGCTGTGGTCGGCCCTGATCGGGACCGCCTGGAACGCCGTGCTGGCCGTACCGGCGACGCTGATCCTGCGGCGCCTGGGCTGGGGCTGGGGCCGGCTCTGAAAGCGGACCCACACTCCGCGAAACGGCGCGGTTCGTGCGGCGGGCATCCGGGCCTGCTCCTGCGCCGCCCTGCAGCCGATAATGGATAGAAACACCCGCACGTGAACGTTCCCTGGATGCCGTTTCGCTTATGCAGATGACGAGAGTGGTGCGCTGGCTTTCGCTCCCTTACGGAGCGAGCGCCTTGTCGCTCTGCCTTGGCCTGACGGTACTGGTCGGGTGGCATACGCATAACCTGGCACTGTTTCGGGTCCATCCCAGTTTCGTCGCCATGTCCTACATCACGGCCCTGGGCTTTTTCCTGTGCGGCGCAACGCTGTTCTTCGTCCTCCGCGGGCTTTCCCGGCCCGCCCTGGTCGGCGGCGCGTGCGTGCTCGCCATCGGGTCGCTCACGCTCTGCGAGTACCTGTTCGGCCGCGACCTGGGCATCGACGAACTGTTCATGAAGGCGTACGTCCGGGCCGGGATCGTCCATTCCGATCGCGCAGATCAAAGAGTCAGGCGTGTGTCCGCCGTTCGAGAAGGACTACCTGCGTAAAGACGGCACGCGCGTCCCGGTCCTGCTCGGCTCCGTGCTGCTGAACGGGTCGGACCGAAACGCCGTCACGTATGTGCTCGACATCACGGACCGCAAGCGGGCGGAGGGGGAGCTGCGGGGGGTCGAGGCGCGGCAGCGGGGCTTCCTGCGGGACGTGCTTTTCAGCGTCTCCGAGGGGAAGCTGCGCCTCTGTT
>CADCTO010000486.1:4192-4756 GCA_902805585.1 uncultured Armatimonadota bacterium
GGCGCGCGGCCGTGGCCGGTGTGCTGGGCGCCATCGTGGCGGGCCTGGGGACGGTGGCCCTTTCGGGCTACTTCACCCACGTCGATGAGGCGTATGCGTGGGGTCAGTTCACGCGGATGGCCGTGCATACCGCTTCCGGGTTCATCGTCCTCGGCGCGGGCGTGGTCGCCTTCGCCTGGGCGAATCGGGGCAGGACGTGCGGCGCCATCTGCCGCGCTGGCTTCCCGCGGTGGTGTGGGTCGCCTGCGCCACGGCCACGCTCTGTCTGTGGCAGGCCCTGATCGTGGAGCAAGCGACGCAGACAGAGTTGATCCGGCGGCTTTCCGCCAGCTCCGGCGCGGACGTCGGGCGCTTGGGGCGGGCGCAGTGGCCGATCCCGCAGGCGGCGCTGGGCGCGGGGTTCGCGCTGGGCACGCTCCTGGCGGCGGCTGTGCACCTGGCCCAAACGGCGCGGCGGCGGGCGGAAGAGGTGGGGCGGGTCAACGCGGAGCTGAACGCACAGATCGCGGAGCGCCGGCGGGCCGAGGAGGGCGCGCTCCCGGAACGGTAACGGCTCGCGTCCGT
>CADCTO010000487.1 GCA_902805585.1 uncultured Armatimonadota bacterium
GTGGGGGGCGAGGGATGAGGGATGAGAAAGAGTGGGGAGAACGCGATGAGCGTGCGGCACCGATCCCCCCCTCATCCCTCATCCCTCGCCCCTCGCCCGACGGCGTCCTGAACCTCGACAAACCCGCGGGGATGACCAGCCACGACGTGGTCGCGCGCGTGCGGCGCGCGCTGGGCACCAAGCGCGCCGGCCACGCCGGCACGCTGGACCCGGACGCGACGGGCGTGCTGGTCGTCGCGGTCGGGCAGGCGACGCGCCTCCTGCCGTACCTGCCGCTGGAGCCCAAGGAATATGTAGCCCGCCTCGTCCTCGGGGTCGCCACGAACACCGAGGACGCGGGCGGTGCGGTGCTCGCCGAGGCGGACGCCGCGCACGTCACCGAGGACGCGCTCCGAAACGTGCTGCCCCGCTTCGTCGGCGAGATCGATCAGGTCCCGCCGATGGTGTCCGCCGTGCATCACGAAGGGCGACGCCTGTACGAGCTGGCGCGCGAGGGGGTGACGGTGGGGCGCGCGCCCCGCCGCGTCCGCATCCACTCCGTCGATCTTTCGGACTTCACCCCCGGCGCACGTCCCGAGGCGACCGTGCGCGTCGCCTGCGGCGGCGGCACCTATATCCGGACCCTGTGTGCGGACATCGGCGCGGCTCTTGGCGTGCCCGCGCACATGAAAACCCTCGTCCGCGAGGCCGTCGGCCCGTTCCGTCGGCGCGGGGCGCTGCCCCTGGACCGCCTCGCGGATGAAGGGGCGGCGCACCTGCGGCCCGCGGAATCGGTGCTCGACGCCCCCGCTGTTGTTGTCTCCGACGCGGATTCCGAGCGCCTGGGCAACGGCCAGTCCATCTCCGCAACCGGCGGCGTGGGCGCTTCCGACCTGTACGCCCTGCTCCACCGGGGATGCCTGCGGGCGCTGGCCCGCCGCGAGGGCGGCGCCTTCGTGCCGTTCCGCGTGTTCCCCGCCGTCGCGCCGTGTGACGCCCCATGACGACGTACGACCTGTCGCGCCTGCCGACCGATCTGCCGCCGCTCGCCCTCGCCGTCGGCGTCTTCGACGGCGTGCACAAAGGCCACCAGGCGCTTCTGGCTCGGGCCGTCCAGGCCGCGCCGGAGGTGGGCGCCGTGCCCGCCGCGCTGACATTTCACCCGCACCCGGCCGCCGTCTTCTCGCCGTCGCGCGTGCCGCCCCTGCTCACGACGCTGGAACAGCGGACCGACCTTCTGCACGCACACGGGGCGCAGGTCATGGTTGTCGCCCGCTTCGACGCGGAGTTCGCCGCCCAGACGCCCGAGCAGTTCGTCCGAGAGGTATTGCTGGAACGCCTCCACGCGCGTGCCGTCATCGTGGGGGACGATTTCCACTACGGGTGCTACCGCCGGGGCAACGTTTCTTCCCTCCAGGCCGCCGGCGCGCGCCACGGCTTCATGGTACATGTCCTGCCGACCCTGCTCCAGAACGGCGTGCCCGTGCGGTCGACCGTCATCCGCGGGATGGTGAACGGGGGCGCCGTCGAGGAAGCCGCCGCGCTGATGGGACGCTTCTACCGGTTGACCGGGGTCGTGGTCCGCGGGCGGCAGATGGGGCGGACTCTGGGCTTCCCGACGGCGAACGTGGCGTCGCCGCCGGAGGTGCTGGTCCCCGGGGCGGGCGTATACGCCGGGCGTGTCCGGGTGCGCAACGCATGGCACCGCGCCGCCGTCAGCGTCGGGACCAACCCGACGGTGGTGGACGAAGGCGCCCGCACGGTGGAAGCGTACCTGCTGGACGGATTCGATGGGGACCTGTACGACGAAAGCGTCGTCGTAGAGTTCATCGCGTTCCTGCGCGCCCACGAAAAGTTCGACAGCGTCGAAGCGCTCGTGGTCCAGATGCGGAATGACGTTTCGGAGACCGAGCGGCGCGTGAAGAAGGAAGATTAACCACACAGGCACGGAGACACAGGGGCTGTGTCTCCGTGCCTGTGTGGTTCAAGCCTGCTTTAACGGCCGCGACAGGATGCCGATCAGCTCGTCGGCGCGGTGGCCGCAGGTGTGCCGTGCCAGGATCGTCTCGCGGCCCCGCCGGCCGTAAGCCGTGCGCGCCCCGGGGTCGGCCAGAAGGTCATGGTAGACCTGCGACGGGTCGCCGGGGGGCAGGTGGACGTAATCTCCGTCCCGGAAGAGCCCTTCGGCGTCGTCCCACGGCGTTGAGACCAGGCACGCCCCGCAGGCGAGCGCCTCGAACATGCGGATCGTAGGGATTCCCGGAAGAAACCTCCGGTACGGGCCGCGGTGTATGTGGGCGACGAGACGGCTCTCGGCGAAACGCCGGGGCACCTCGGTGTTGGGGAGATAGCCTCCGTATTCCACCCCGCCCTCCTGCATACGTGCCTGCACCTTCTCCGGGTACAGAACGCCCCACAGCGCCCTGGTCACGCCGCGCGGCGCGAAAAAGTAGGTCTCCATCTCCTTTGCCCGGTCCTCCGACCAGTTCCCCACGAACACCAGGTCCCGACGCGTCGGCGTCTCCGTCTGGGGGGCGAACTCCTCGGCGTCGGCGGCCTCGTGCAGGACGAACGTCCGATCCGGGGCCGTGCCGAAGTCGCGCACGAACACGTCCCGCAGCGACGCGCCGAAAGCGATCACACCGTCGAAGCGCGGCAGGTCGCGCGGGCGGATCGCTTCGGGCTCCGTCACCGGCCGGTGGTGCGTGTCGTAGTACAGCACGGGGCAGGGCAGTTCGCGTGCGGCGTGTGCCAGCGTGCGCACGAGCGGCGTGTCCGTCCATTCGTGGACCAGCACGGCATCGAATCCGCCCAGCGCCTCGTGCCAGTCCGTCCGGTCGTCGTAGAAGTGCGGTGTCACGAACGGGAAGCGGGCCGAGAAGTCCGCCAGGATGTCGCCGCCGGTCTCCGCTTGCAGGCGCTCGACGCTCCACGCGTTGTGGGGTTCGAAGAAGGTGACGTGGTGGCCGCGCTGATGCAGCGCCTTGATCAAGCCGCGGAAGAAATGGGCGTTGCCGTGGTTCCAGTCCGAGACGATGGAGTGGCCGAGGAAGGCGATGTGCATGTGCGCTAGTATAACGAGGACGCCGGGCGCCTGTCAAACGAAGGGCCCGTTCCGCTGCGGAAGTACTTGACGCGGAAATCGCCGCGGAGGCGGTTGCCGGCCCCGGAGTGCCGCAGTCCGCCGATCCTGGTCCGGGCGGGCGTGTAGGAACGGGCGACGGTTTTGTCGAAAGGGAGTGCCGTGAACCGCGATGAGTACGCGCAGATGTACCGGCTGGAAGACACCCACTGGTGGTTCGTGGCGCGCCGGAATCTGGTGCTGGCGGCCCTGGAACGGCTGGGGCGTCGGGCGCACCGGGAACGAGGCGCCGCCCCGCCCCGGCTGCTCGATGTCGGGTGCGGGACCGGCGGGACGCTGGAGCGTTTGGGCCCGTTCGGATGCGCCGTCGGGCTCGACCTGGAGCCGCTCGCGCTCCAGTTCTGCCGCGAACGGGGCCACGCGGCTCTGGTGCGCGGCTCGGCGACGGCGCTGCCGTTCGCCGACCGATCTTTTGATGTGGTGCTCGCCCTGGATGTTCTGGAACACATCCCCGATCACGAAGCGGCGGCGCGCGAGATCGCCCGCGTCCTGCGCCCGGGCGGGCACGCCCTGATCACGGTCCCCGCGTACCGGTCGCTGTGGAGCCGCCATGATGTGGCGTTGATGCACCAGCGGCGCTACCGGGCCGGCGAGGTCCGGCGCCTGCTTTCCCGGAGCGGGCTGCGCCCGGACCTGCTGACCTACACGGTCTCGGCTTTCCTGCCGATCGTCTGGGTGGTCCGGACGGTCCAGCGCCTGCGGCCGCACGGGCCGACCCGCGCGGACACCCTGCCGACCGCCCCCGTGCTGAACCGCATCCTGCGGACCTACCTGGAGGCCGAGGGCCGCGTCGCCCTGCGCACGCGCCTGCCGTTCGGCGTCACCGTCTTCGCCATCGCGCGCAAACCGGCCGGCGCCGAAGGAAGCCTCGCGTGACCGCGGCGGATAGCCGATAAGAAGGGGGTCGCGCGTTCCCGGACGGCCGCCACAGGCGAAACTTTGTGCCCGGGAACGCCTCTAAAAAGACGATGAGAAGCGTTCGACTAGCTGCGGCAGCATCGGTCTGCATCGCGGCGTCCGCTCCGCTGCGGGCCGCCGCGACGGATACGCGCGTCTCCGACGTCTTCGCGGGGCAGAACAAGCCCGGCCCGTACGCGCTGGCGTGGAAGAACATCAGCCCCGACGCGGTGGTCGCGGTCGTGGACGGCGTGACGCTCGCGCCGGAGGCGTACACGCTGGACGCGGGGAAGGGGACCGTCACCTTCAAGGCCACCCTGAAGCCGCAGTCCGTCGCGCGCGTCGATTACGGTTTCGACCCGGCAAAAGCCCAGCGCAACCCCAACCCGGCCACGTCGCCGGTGACGGTCTCGCTGCTGGAACGGCAGGGGGCGTTCGGGGACGCGCGCCTTCAGGTGACGGCGCTGCCCGGGGCGGTGGGCGGCTCCGACCCGCTGATGGTTTGGGGGCTTTCCGGCAAGACCCTGCTGTTCGGCGGCGGCCTCCAGTCGCAGCTTTATGTGTCGCCCGACGCGCCCGGCGGCGGCAGCGCGTTCGTCGACCGGGCGGGCATCCGCCTGGGTTACGGCGTCGGCGACGACCACCTGCGCGCCAACTTTTCCCTGGAGCGGTCGGGGCGCGGGTTCGCCCCTACCGCGGGTAAATCGTTCGGCCTGGCGGAGGCCGCGCAGCGTTGGTCGGCCGGCATGGCGGCCAAGCCCGCGGCGTGGCTTGCGGCGGAGTTTAAATGGGGCGAAGCGCGCGACCTGTCCGGGACCGGCTCGTCCGGCCAGAGCGCCCTGTCCGTTCGTCTGTTCGGGACCGGCCGGGCGCCGCTCCTGCAAGTCTCTCGGACGGAGGACACCCGCTTCACGGGCGACGGGGCGGCGGCATCGGTGACGACCGAGGCGGTCCAGGCGAGCGGCAAACTGGGCGGGACGGGGACCTTCGCCGCGCAGGGGCAGCGCGTCACGAACGACGGCCCGGCCCCCGGCACGGATCAGGTGAAGCAGGACGCGTCACTTTCGGTCGCCACCGGCACGAAGGACACCCGCGTACAGGCGTCGGCGTCGTTGAGCGAAAGCGCGACGCAGAACGAGAACGGCGTCGAGTCGCGGCAGACCGTCGAGGTCAAGGCGCGGCTCCAACCTTCGGCGAAACTCTCCGTGTCGGCCGAAGCGCGCCAGCAGGCGGTGACGCCCGCCCATGGGGAGAAAGACGCCGGCCAGCAGACCTGGAACGGCGCGGCCAGTATCGAGCTGAAGCCGCTGGCGAACACGCGGGTCGTGGGCACGCTGAAGACGCAGGGCGACCGTGACAACCAGGCGTCCGTCACCGAACTGAACGCGGAGACCCGCCTGCTGCGGTACCTGACGGTGTCAGGCGGCCTGACGGACCGCGACGACACGCGGCAGGCGCTCGACGACACGACCCGCCTGCGCATGGTCCTGCGCCCGCTCGCCGGGTGGCAGCTCACGGGCGGCCTGACGATCAACCCGGAGACGAACGGCTCCGTCGCGGACGCGACGCGGCAGGAATGGGCGCTCGCGGCCCGACTGGGCGCGATGGAACTCACCGGCGGCTATTCGCTGACCAGCGCGTTCCAGGCGCTGGACGCTTCCCAGTCCGGGGAACTGTCGCTGCAGGTGGGGCTGCGCTTCAGCCGCTTCACGCGGATGACGGGCGGTTACAAAGACAGCTTCGTTTACGGGGCAGCCGACGCACGCGGCGCGCGCTCGTACTCGCTCGGCCTGAACCACGACGTCGGCTCGGCCTTCAACTTCTCGCTCAGCGGCAGCCTGAACGAGGACAAAACCGTCGTGGCCGGCCCGGCCGACTTGAAGGCCGAGGCGAAGGTCGGGCTGAAATTCTAGGGATGAGGGATGAGGTGAAGGAGAGTTCCCCCTCTCATCCCTCGCCCCTCATCCCTGACTCTAATGCGGTCCCTTGACCACGTCCTGGGGCGTCCCGCACGGCCCGCCGCCGGTGGCCGGCGCTATCCCCACCACTTCCCCGTCGAACGTCATCGGGTCCTGGTACCAGTGCGATAGCTCCACGCTGCCGCGCGGCACGTAGTGCGAGATGAGCGCGCGGCGGAAGCGCGTCGTGCTCGTGTTCGGGTGGCTGCCGTGGATCAGGCTGCCGTTGAAGAACAACACGTCCCCGGCTTTGAGGCGGACCGGCACCTCCTCCAGGCCGTCCGGGACCGGGACGTAGTCGCTCGTGAAGAAGCGGGCGGGGTCGGCTTTCTGCGGGCAGGCGATCTCCAGACCGCTGGAGCCCGGCACCACCACCATCCCCCCGTTCTCCTCGTCGGCGTCGTCCACGGCCACCCACGCGGCCATGCAGGTCCCCGGCCGGACGCGCAGGTAGAAGTTGTCCTGGTGCAGGGCCTGGCCGCGCGCGCCCGGGGGCTTGAAGTAGAACATGGTCTGCACGCCCACGGGGTCGTCGCGCATCAGGGCGGCCAGGACCGGGCGCAGCCGCGGGTCGAGCAGGTACCGCAGCGACAGCGGCCCGACGGGGATCTCGGGGTGCCGGTGCGGGTGCATCATGCGCGGGTAGCGCGCCAGCGGGTCGGCCGGATCGTACCCGCCGGGCGTGCCGCCGTGCTTTATCTCCGACAGCCCCACCACGGGCCCGTCCTTGGCCTGCTCCATGAACGTGGCGCGGATCGTGTCGATCTCATCCTGCGTGTAGAAGTCGCGCAGGACCAGGTATCCGTCCCGCCCGAACTGCCGGACCTGCTCTTCGGTCAGTGTCCTCTCCAGAACTTCCGACATGGGCACACTCCTGATGCTCAACGTATCACGCCTATCGTACCCCGCCTCGGCCCTGCTACCGCGGGACCTCGATGCCTTCGAGAAGGGACAGGAGCACGCGGTCCGAACTGGAGCCCTCGATCTCGGCTTCGGGGCGCAGCAGGACGCGGTGGCGCAGGACCGGCAGCGCCATCGACTTCACGTCGTCGGGGATCACGTACGGGCGGCCGCGCATCAGGGCGAGCGCCTTGGACGACTGGAGCAGGGCGACCGCGGCCCGCGGTGACGCGCCCAGCGTCAGTTGACGGTGCTCGCGCGTGCGGCGCACGAGGGTGTTGATGTAGTTGAGTATCTTGGGCTCGACGGTCACGCCGGGCAGGGAGGCGCGGGCGCGGAGCAGGTCGTCCACGCTCGCCACGGGCCGGATGTCGGCGGTGGCGAGGTCGGCGGCCTGGAAGCCTTTATCGTAGGCCTGCAGGATACGCAATTCGGCGTCCTCGGTCGGGTAGGGGACGATCACTTTGACGAGGAAGCGGTCGAGCTGCGCCTCGGGCAGCGGGTAGGTCCCCTCGTATTCGACCGGGTTCTGGGTGGCGAAGACCGTGAAGACGGGCGGCAGGGGGTTGGGCACGCCGTCCACGCTCACGCGGCGCTCCTCCATGGCTTCGAGGAGGGCGGCCTGGGTTTTGGGCGGCGTGCGATTGATCTCGTCGGCCAGCACGATCTCGCTGAAGATGGGGCCGCGCCGCAGGTGGAACGCGCCGCTGCCCATCTCGTACACGGTCGTGCCGACGATGTCGGAGGGCATCAGGTCGGGCGTGAACTGGATGCGCTTGAACTCGGCACGGCATGCCATGGCCAGGGTCCGCACCAGCAGGGTCTTCGCCGTGCCGGGGACGCCCTCGAAAAGCGCGTGGCCGCCGGTGAGCAGGGCCGCGAGCGCGATCTCGACGACCGCCTCCTGGCCCTGGATGGCCTTGTGGATCTCGTTTTGCAGCCGCTCGGCCAGACCCGAGACGAAGGTCGCGGCGTCCACCTCGATCTCGTCCTGAGCCGCGGCAGGTTCCGCGGAGATGCCGGCTGCATTCACGGCATCGGCGTCCCGTGGGAAGACGTTCGCCGTCACGGGCGGCGCCGCCGCGTCGTCCACGAAAACCGCCCCCGTGCCGTTCGCCGCGCCTCCGGCGGTCAGCTCGGCGCCCGCCGCCGCATCAGGTTCGCGCCCCGGCAGTCTCTCGGTCGTCTCCTCCAAGTCCCAGTTCCTTTCGCAGCGCCTCAAGTTCGCGCGCCAGCGGGAGCAGGTCGGCGTCACGCACCTTGCCCGACTCGATCTTCGCCTCACATTCATTCACCACGCGACGCAGGCGCTCCTCCAACGCCCGGGTTTCCGCCCCCCCGATGCCGTGGACGGACCGCGCCGCCCGGCGCACCACCTCGTCCGTGTCGGCGTCGTAGGGCAGGGTGACGGCGCGGCACAGGTCCCGCCAGAACCGCAGGTAGACCCCCTCCAGGGCGGCGTCGGCGGCGCGCGCGCGCCGGTACAGGTCGGCCAGCGAGGCGACATATTCCGACGAGACCCGCGGAGGGGCGGGCAGCGGGCGCGGCAGGCCGAAGCGGCGCGAGGCGGAGTAGGCCAGGAGCAGCGCGAGCGCGACGATCTGCCAGACCACGAGCTGGCCCGGCCGGCCGATGGCGTCGAAAAAGCCGTCGGCCTCCTGGAAGCCCTGGTGGTACTCGTCGAAGCCGACCCGGCCGCCGTCGCCCGCCAGCGAGCGCAGGGCGGCGAGCAGGAAGCGGGCGTTGTCCGCCTCGGTGATGTGCCGGTTGTCGGCGATCCCGGCGTCGGCGACGGCCAGGATCGTGCCTCCGCCCCGCCGCAGGAACGCGACCGCGGGCCGTTCGTCGGCGAACAGGGACACGGCCCCGGCGGGCAGCTTCTGCCAGCGGCCCTTGCCCGGCACCAGCACCCCGTCCACGCCGCCCAGGAACGGTGCGGGCTGAAGGGGGAACAGGGTCTTGTCCGCGGCCGCCGTATCGCCCACTCTGAGGCCGATCCGATCCAGAAGCGCGCTTGATCTTCCGGCCAGCAGCACGAGCGTCCGTCCCTTACCCGCCCACGCCAGAGCCTGGTCGACCTCTTTCTGGGTCCATCTCGCTCCCCCGTAGGCGTCGCCGATGACGAGCACGCGCAGATCGCCGGGCCATTCGCGCGGGGAGCGCTCGATCTTCTCGACGGGGACGCCCTGCCGCTGGAGCAGGAGGTACAGCGCCTTCCAGCCGCCGGGCCGGGCCGACGAGACGGAACGGCGCGGCCTATCTTTGTCGTCGGGAAGCTGCGCCCCCGGCGCGGCCATGCGCAGCGACAGGAACGCGAACAGCAGGAGCAGCCCGCACAGCACGAGCACGTCGGTGGAAGGGCGCTTCACCGCGCGTCGCCCTCGCGGCCCGCGCCCACTGCTCCGACCGGCGTCTTGTCGGCCGCGCCCGCCACGGGCTCGGGCAGACCGTCGTGCGCGGCGACCGCCCGCTCGTACTCTTCCCGCGTCGCCGCGGTGTGGCCGTACCAGATGCGGTCGAAGTCGCGCGTCACCGGCAAAAGCTTTTGGTAGGCTTCGTCGGACCGGGCGCGAAGGGCGCGCTGGTAATCCCAGTTCGTCCGATCGTCGGCCGGGACGAGCAGGCCCGCCGCGTACAGGCGCCGCAGACAGGCCAGGTAGGTGAGGCGGAAGGCCCCGCGGTAGTCCCCGGCCTGGGCGCGCTCCCGTGCCGTCCCGAGCGGGTCCGGCAGGTCCTCGTCGAACAGGTCTCCCAGGCCTCCGCGCGCCGCGCGCCGCTTCCGCTGCACCCGATCGCGGAGCCCGCGCCCGAGCACGAACAGGGCGAACAGCGCCGCGACCGCTGCCAGGAAGCACAGGACGTACAGGACCGCCTCGGCCGTGCCGCGCCCGACCGGGCCGACGTTCGGGCCGCGCCCGAACAGGCGCTCCAGGAACCGCTCGATGGCTTTCCCGATGCGCTCCCACTGCTTGTCCCACCAGTTCTTGGGGCGTTCGGTCTGTACGGCCCGGCGGAACTCCTCGCCGGCGACGATGGCGGCCGCCTGCTGGCGCGGGTCGTCCCGCAGGTCGGGGGGCGCCGCACGGGAAAGCAGGGCGTCCAGGAGGCGGAGGCGGGCGGTCGCCTCCGCCCCGGCGGTCTTGCGCTCCGCCGGTCTCCCGACGCCGACGCGGGCGAGCACGCGGCCCAGGTCCCGGTTATCCACGGCCACGCGCTGGCCGTCCGGGTACGACACCGTGCGCACGGCGAGAAGGCGCGCGCGCAGCGCCTGCGCTTCCCCGGCGTCCAGCCCCTTCTCGGCGGTCTGGCGGCCCGCGCTTACCAGGGCACGGTACCGGTCGAGGGAAAGCGTCTGCGCGCGGGCCGGCGCCGGGAGCAGGGCGCACAGCAGCAGCAGAGGGACGGCGGGGAACGAGGTGACGCGACGCCATACCGCTCTGGCCCCGTGGCGTGGGGCGGAATGAGGCGCGAAACCCCGAGGCGGGCGCATGAGCATAGTATTACCGGATTCCGCCGCGTTGTCAACCGCAGCCCGGGGCGCCGGCGGGGGGCAGCCCGCTCTTCCTCTGGCGGTGTGAACGCGTTGTGCGGCCTCCGGACACATCGGCACCGGAACGAGATCGCCGGGCAGCAGCAGCCTCGTCTTCCGCACGTGCCGTTCGTGCACGGGTCGGGTGCGGGACGCGGAGCGGTACGGTGGGGTATCATCCCCCAAGGTGACACGAGAATGAATCCCCCCGCTTCCCGGCGCACCGCCGTCATCGACCTGGGTTCCAACAGCGCCCGCGTGGTGGTGATGAACTTCCGGCCCGGTTACAGCTACCATCTCGAGGACGAGGTCCGGGAGATCGTGCGCCTGCGCGAGGGGATGACCGAGGCCGGCCTCAGCGACGCGGCCATGACGCGCGGCCTGTTCACGCTGCGCCTTTTCCGGCGGTTCTGCGACAGCGTGGGCGTCGACCGCATCATCGCGACGGCCACCAGTGCGGTCCGCGAGGCCGCCAACGGGCCGCGATTCCTGGAGCGGGTCGCGTGGGACGTGGGGCTGTCGGTGCGCGTCCTGGACGGCACGCAGGAAGCGTTCTACGGGGTCCTCGGCGCGCTGAACGCGGTGCCGCTGGAAGACGGGATCGTGCTGGATATCGGGGGCGGCAGCGCCCAGGTCAGCCGGGTCCGCGCCCGGCGTTTCGAACGGGGGCAGGCGCTCACCCTGGGGTCGCTGGCCCTGACCGAGCGGTTCGTCCGCAGCGACCCCGTCCGGAAGAGCGAGCTGCAGGCCGTTCAACAGGAGATCGAGCGGCAGCTGGACGGTGTGCCCTGGCTGAACGGCGAACGCGGCCCGCTCGTCGGGCTCGGCGGGACCATCCGCAACCTGGCCAAGATCGAGGCGGCGCGCCGGCGCTACCCCCTCCAGACCATCAACGGCTTCGCGCTCAGCCGTGCATCGGTCGACGAGACCGTCCGGATACTGAGCCAATCGCCGTTGTCCCTGCGCCGGCGCCTGCCCGGCCTGGCGCGCGACCGTGCCGACATCATCCTGCCGGGCGCCCTGGTCCTGCGCGGGGTCATGGAACGGCTCGGCGTGAAGGAACTCGCCATCTCCGAGAGCGGGCTGCGCGAGGGGCTGTTTTTCGAGGAGTTCTGGAGCGACCTGCCGTACCCCGTCACCCCCGGACTCAGGGAGTTCGCGGTGCTGAACCTGGCGCGCTTCTACGGGTACCATGAGGCGCACGCGGAACACGTGCGCCATCTGGCGACCCGCCTGTTCGACCAGCTGGCGCCGCTGCACGGCTACGGCGCCTGGGAGCGCGAACTGCTGCGCGCCGCGGCGCTGCTGCACGACATCGGCATGGCCATCCGCTATAACGACCACCACAAGTACTCGCAGACGCTGATCACCGGGAGCGGGCTGCCCGGCCATTCCGGCCGCGAGATTTCGCTCATCGCGCTGCTCGCCCGCTACCACCGCAAAGGCGTCCCGGACGCGGGCGAGTACGCGGGGCTGTTGGAGCAAGGCGACGAGACCCGTCTCGTGCGCCTTTCCGCCCTCCTGCGCCTGTCGGAATTCCTGGAGCGGGGCCGCGCCGGCGTCGTGCGCGACGTCGAGGCGCGATGGGACACGCAAGGGCTCCGGCTGACGCTCGTCGCCGACGAGCACCCGACCGTGGAGTTGTGGGACGCGCAGCGCAACGCGCTCGACCTGATGGAGTCGGCCATGGGTCGTCCGGTCGTGCTGGACAGCCGGCTTGCCGTCTGACGCCCTCGGGGGCTACGGGGCCGGACGCCGGGCCGGGCGGGAAGTGACGGACCGGGGGACCTTGGGGCGGGCGACGCCGCCGAACGGGTCCGGGGCCAGGTCGTAGCCCGTCGCCTCGGCCTGCGCCTCCATGTCCAGCCCTTCCCGGCGCACCCGCAGGTCGTAATACTGGAGCGTGGTCGCGATGGGCCCGAGGGGGGCCAGCAGGACGCCGCCCAGCGACTGCGCCGCCTGACTGACGATCATCTCGCGCAACTGTTGGGCGGCCCGATCGGGCGACTTCGGCAGGAAGTAGACGAGAAGCTGCGTCAGCGAAAGCAGGCCGAGCGTCAGGACCCAGGTGAGGACGATGAGAAGGAGCAGAAGGCCCAGCACCTTGCCGAAGTGGCCCGACACCATCTCCCGCGAGCGTGCCCCCGCCGCCAGAGCGCCGCGCCGCTCCAGCACGACCGCCTGGGCGACGAAGGCGTAGAGCGTGACGACCACGAGAGCGCCGACGTAGAGCGCGCACAGGCCGACCGTCGCGAGCAGGCCGACAATGAGCGACGCGCCCAGAAGGGGCAGGAGGCGCTTCAGCGCCCGCCGGTATGCCGTCGCCAGGCTCACGGGGCGCTGGAAGAGCAGGTCCTCCACGGCCGCGGCCGTCGCGCCGCCGTACAGCACGTAGGCGACGCCGAACAGGGGGAAGACGAGCGCGGTCTGGCCCAGGAACGCGCCGAAGAAGGCGCCCGGGTCGGTGGGCGTGTTGTTGCCCACCCCCAGCATGAAGTTGGCCTGCCACGCGCCGTAGGCGAGGTACCCGGGGACCAGCACCAGGGCGGCGATGCCGGCCAGGAGGGCGAAGTTCGCCCGGTACAGGTCGAAGGCGTCGTCCACCACGTCCCAGACCGTGCGCGGCCTCAGTTCGGTCAGGCGGCTGCTGCGTTGTGGCACGCGCGGGTCCGCTTACTCGGTCCCGGTCGCGACTTTGACCATGCTGGGCCGGAGTACCCGTTCGCCCACGGCGTAGCCCTTTTGCAACTCCTCGACGACGGTGTTCTCCGGGTACTCCGTGGTCTCGTGGCGCATCACCGCGTTGTGGTAGTTCGGGTCGAACGGCTGGCCGACGGCCTCGATCGGGTTGACGCCCTCCTTCTGCAGGAAGTCCTGCATCTGGCGGAGGATGGCGCTCACGCCGCCGACGAGCTTGTCGTACTCCCGGGTCGTCTGGGCGGACTGAAGCGCCCGCTCGAAATTGTCCACGATAGGCAGGAGCCGAAGCAGCAGGCTCTCGTTCGCGGCCAGGCGCAGCCCCTCCCGCTCCTGTTCGGCGCGGCGCTTGTAGTTGGCGAAATCCGCCAGCGCGCGCAGGTACGCCTCGTGCTCCTGTTCGGCGCGCCGGTTCGCCTCGACAAGCTGGGTCCACAGGTCGGCCGGCCCGTAGCCGTCCGTCGGTCCCTGGCCGAAGGCGCTCGGGTCCGCCGGACCGCTGCTCGCCACGGACGGGATGTCGTCCGGGCCGTCGTCGGCGAGTGTCTGGTCGGTGATGTCGGCGATCGCTTCCGTGTTGTCGGCGGTTGTGGTGGTCTGGTCCTGCGACATGAAAAGGTCATTGCTCCTGAAAAAGGGTTCTAGCGTACCGCTGTCGGCGGGGTCTCCCAAAACTCCCGGGCGTGCTCGTCCAGGCGGAGGACGCGGACGGTCCGCGAAAGGTAGCCTTCGCGGTCGATCTGGAAATCTCCGACGCGAAGTGTGAGCGGCGTCGGCTCGTAGCCGTGCAGCCCGTGAGAACCGGGCAGCCCGTCGGAACCGGGCTCGTTGTAGAGTTCGACGCTGCCGACCCGCAGGGCCTGCTCCGACATCGGTGCCGTCCAGCCCCGCAGGTAGAGCGCGCCGTCGTGTTTGACGAGCGCCCAATAGTTTTCCCGCTTCGTTCCGGTCTCAACCAGCGTCTCGGCGAGCGCGGCGGGCCGGTTCCCGCCGACGCGATCCATAATTGCGTTCAGCGTTTTCCCGTCACAGAAGAACGGCGCGCCGTTTCCGATCTCGCCGATGGTCCGGATCACCGGGCCGGCCGGCTGCGTATGGGGCGAGGCGACCTGAACCGGCGCGCCCGACCGGATGGACCGTACTCCCGTCAGGCCGGCGAGCAGGAACAGCACGGCGGCGCTGCCGACCAGGCCCGGGACCACGCGTCGTTGCCGGACCTTCGAGGGGACGGTCGCGCCCGCGCCCTGCCGCGCGCGCAGCGCCCGCACCTCGGCCAGGATCTCATCAGGCGTGGCTTCCAGTTCGAGCTGCTGCACGGCCTCGCCGATGGCGATGGTGTTGTGCTCGCGCCGGGCCGTCTCCTCTTTGCGGGCTTCCAGCGCGGCCACCGCATCGGCCAGTTCCTGCGCCGTGACCCGCGTCTGTGCCGCCGGGGGGAGTTCTTCCTGTGGGGGCGTCTCTTCGTGCCGTTGCAGCATGGCGTCCGGCGGGCCTAGCGGGAAAAGCTGAGGCGCGTCAGCAGGTCGCCCAGGGTGCGGGCCATGAAGGCGACCGAGGCGGCGGCGCGCCCGTAGTCCATGCGCGTCGGCCCCAGGACGCCGATGGCGCCCCGCTCGCGGTCGCCCACGAAGTAGGGGGACGACACCACCGAATAGGGCTGCAGGAACGGCCGGGAGTTCTCCTCGCCGATCACCACCTGCACGCCGTTCTTCCCGGCGGAGGACGGCCGCTCGTCCAGCGCCTGGCCCATCATCTCCAGCAGGGCGGCACGCTCCTGGAGCGTGGACAGGAACTGCCCCAGCCGTTCCACGTCGCGGAACTCCGGGTGCTCCAGCACGGCGTGCGTGCCCTCGACGTACATCGGCATCTCGTCGCCCAGCGCCCGCGCCGCCTGGACGATCTCGCGCGACAGGGTTGACCAGAGGGGGGCGAGGCGGCGCATCTCGTTAGGCACGCCGCTCTCGTCCACCTGGGCCGCGCGCAGGGCCGTCAGCGCCTCGCCGCCGAAGCGGTCGTTCAAGGCGTTCGCGAGGACCAGCGCGTCGGAGGCGGTGGCCGAAGCGCTCAGCAGGCGGTTCTCGGTCCGCCCCGTGGAAAACAGCAGCACGAGCAGCAGCTTGTCGGCCCCGGCGGGCGAGACGAACACCTGGCGCAGCTCGGTGTCGTCCGCGTCCGGCGACGTGGCGACGGCCGGAAGGCGCGTCATGGCCGCCAGCAGCGAGCAGGTCTTGCGGAGCACGGCGTCCAGTTCGGAGGAGGCGGTGGCGACCGCGTCACGGACCGTGATCGCCTCGTCCGGCTGGATCACGGGGAGCGGCATGAGGCGGTTGACGTAGAACCGGTAGCCCAGATCGGAAGGCACGCGCCCGGCCGAGGTGTGCGGCTGGCGCAGATAGCCGCGCTCGCTCATCTCAGCCATCTCGTTGCGGATCGTGGCCGATTTCACGCCGAGGCTGTAGCGCTGGACGAGCACGTGGGAACCGACCGGCTCCGCCGTCGCGACGTAGTCCTGGACGATGGCCTGAAGGATGCGCTGTTTCCGAGCGTCAAGTTCCATACACCACCCCTTCAGATTATAGCCCGGCAAGGGTGTGTTGTCAAACTCACCTATCGCCCCACCTATCCCCCCTTCCCCCTTCCCTGACAAGCCCCTCCGGGGAGGGAAGGGGGAGCTATCCACCTTCTCCTCGCGATGCTCCGCGCGGGAAGTGGGGCAGACGGGAACCCCGGTGCAACTCGCCTCGCCCTGGCCGCTGGCTCCCCCTTCCCTCCCGGAGGGCTTGTCAGGGAAGGGGGAAGGGGGGATAGGTCCGGGGGTTACGCGGGTCGCAGTGGGGGGACCGGCTGGAGCAGCTTGCGGCGCTCGGGCGTCAACCGCGACAGCAGGGCGTCGCTGTACGTGTAGCCGAAGCGGGTCGCGCCCCACAAGGGGCCGTAACGGTAGATCGTGATGCGCCGCTCGCCCGGGTTAGTACGGCTCGACCCGCCGTGCATCAGCCCGTCCACGAACAGGAGCGCGTCGCCCTTGTTCATGTACACCGGGACGGCGCCCGGCAGGTGGTCCATGCGGTCCCCGCGAGCGTAGTCGCCCGCAGCCGGGTGGGGGAAGTTGGACTTGTGGCTGCCCGGGATCACCATCGTCGGCCCGTCGCCCTCACCGATGTCGGTCAGCGCGACGATGATGTTACACTGCCCGCAGCGGAAAACGCCGTGCTTGTAGCCGTAGGCGCCGCGCAGGGCGCCCCGGTAGCCGCCGCTGTGGACGGGGTGGTGACCCCCCGATGTGCGGATCGAGGCGATGCATTCGTCGATGAACAGGCCCTGGACGTAGGAGTTCTCCTCGCCGCAGTAGCGGCGTACATGGTCGATCCAGCCGGGGTGGTCGATCAGCTTCTCGAACGGCTCGCCGGCCTCGACGCAGTTGTGCAGCTCGAAGCCGGTCTGGCTGGTGTAGTCGCGGCGTTGCGCGTTGCCCCACCACTGGCCGGGCTCCAGTTCGGGGAAGGCGTCGAAGGCGGCGTTCAGGTCGTCGAGCAGTTCCGGCTCGACGGCGTTTTCCAGGATCAGGTAGCCCCGCAGGTCGAAAAAGAAGTCGTCGAGCGGCGTCGGGCCGTTGTGTCGCATCGGTGATGTCCCCCTGGGTGTTTCCGGCGCACGTCCGGTCAACGCTAGTGTACCGCCGTGGCACGCAGTACGTTTACCGGAAAAATCTAAAAACATCTCGTATACTAAGGTTCATGGGGAGCGTGAGGGATGCGTCGGCATACTGACAGCACGACGCCGAGGCTTGAAGAGATCGGGTTTCGCGTCTGGCGGTCGGCGCCGAGCGTGATGGGCCGTGCCCACATGCACACGGACGTCGAGGCGCATTTCATCCCGCGCGGCGGGATGCGCTATTTCCTGGCGGGGCGTTTCCAGGCCCTGCCTCCGCGAAGACTGGCCGTGCTTTGGGCGGGCATGCCTCACCGCCTGGTCGAAACCGACCCGGAAACCGAGTGCTGCTATGCCACCATCCCGCTCGCCTGGTTCCTCCAGTGGGGGATCGCGCACGCGTTCGTCCAGCGCCTGCTGAGCGGCGACATCTTGTGTGAACCGGGGGAGGAGGCCGACGGGGATCAGGCGTCGTTCGAGCGCTGGGAGCGGGACCTGGCGGACCCGCGGCCCGAGCTCGGCAGGATCGCGCTGCTGGAGGTCGAGGCCCGGATGCGCCGCCTGGCTGCGGCGACGCCACCGCCGCCCGCCGCCGGCGAGCCGCGCGGGTGCGTCGAAGGGGGCGCCGTCGCGGGTCAGGTGGAGCGTATCGCCCAGTTCGTCAGCCGGCATTACCGCGAGCCGCTGTCCGTCGCGCAGATCGCCGACGGGATCGGCCTCCACCCCGTGTACGCGATGCAGGTCTTCAAGCAGGGCTGCGGCATGAGCCTATGGGAGTACCTGACGCGCCTGCGCGTCTCCCACGCCCAGCGCCTGCTGCTGACAACGGACTGGAAGGTGCACGCGGTGGCGTCCGAATCCGGCTTCGGCTCGCTCGGCCGATTCCACGAGACGTTCCGGCGCGTCTGCGGCCGCACGCCCGGCGCATACCGGCGGATGCAGGTGCCGGCGAGGAGGCCCGGCGACCGGTGACTCGCGCTGCCGCTAACCGTCCTCGCCCCCGGTGATACGCCGCAGCCCCTGCGGATCGCGGAGCGTGACCCAGCGGCCGCGCAGCGTGATCACCCCCGCGTCCTTGAAGCTGTGCAGCGTGCGCGAGACGACCTCGCGCACGGTCCCGATCCGGCTGCCGATGGCCTCGTTGGTCTCGTCGAGCCGGAACTCCTCTTGCCCGTCCGCGACCCGCAGAAGGTAGTCGGCCAGCCGGGCGCGGACGGAGTACAGGGTTTGCGCTTCCAGCATCCACAGGAGCTTGCGCATCCGCGTGCCGAGCGACTTGACTGCCTGGAGGGCCAGTTCGGGGTGGGCGGCGAGGGCGGCCTGGAAGCGTTCGCGCGGTACGACGAAGACGCGGGTCCCGTCCTCCGCGGCTTCCGCGCTGGCCGGGTAGTTGCCGCCGTCGAAGAGGGGCAGCTCGGCCACGCTCCCGCCCGGCGTCTCCAGGTCGAGAGTCAACTCGCGTCCCCGGCTGTCCAGCTTGAAAGTCTTGACCGCCCCGGTCAGCACGACGAGCAGCCCGAGGCACCGGTCATGCTCGCAAAAGAGCGCCTCTCCCTTGTCCAATTGCCACACCCGGCCCGCGCGCACAAGCGCGCACACGGCGGCATCGGGCGCGTTCTTCAAAAAGAGGACGCGCCGCAGCGCCGCTTCCGGCTCCATCGACAGTTTCGGCTCCCTGATTAAAG
>CADCTO010000488.1 GCA_902805585.1 uncultured Armatimonadota bacterium
GGCAACCCCCTACTGAATCTGCCGCGTGGCGTCCAGCGCCTCGTCGCGGGTGTTGATGTTCGGCTTGGCGACCGGGATCTGCCCGCCGTCGGAGGCGAGGTCGTCCTCCAGCAGGCTTTCGTCCTCGTCCATGAAGTCGTTGTCGCCTTTCAGGGACGGGTCGAGCCCTGCGTCGGTGTCATCATCCGCGTCGGTCACGCGCGGATCGCCCAGCGCCTCCGGCTCCTCGATCTGGAAGCCGCCCGCGCCCAGGTCGATCGGCAGGTGCGTGCCCAGGCCGGGGGCGGCGCCGGTCACGGTCCCGGTGATGTCCGGCGCGCGGCCGAGGTTCCCGCCGCCCAGCAGGTCTTCGTCGTGAATACCCGTGTTCGGGTCCGGGTCGGTCTCCAGCATCGACGCCTCGACGTCGGCGCGCGTCATGTAGCTGGCGTCGTCCTCGTCGTCAGCGGGCGAGGACGTCCGGGCGTCGCCGTCGAAGTCGGTGATGTCATCGGGCGTGACCTCACGTGGGGCCCTTTTCTTGTGCGGGAACGTCAGGGCGTCTTCGATGTCCAGGTCCTCGTCGTCGCCCTGGATCTCGCCGACCTCCATGTCGTCCTCGGTGGGGTTCTGGCGGACCTCGATCAGGTCGGCCAGGCTGCGCACCTCGTCTTCGTTCTCGTCCCGCGTCTGGAACGGGCTCCGGTTCTCCTGTCGCATCGGGGTTCTCCTTGGTTTCCGGTCTCGTGCCTGTTGTACCCGCCGGGCACACGGATTTATCGCCGGGCGCTCTGGGTAAAGCCTGTTCGCGAGCGACCATTCGGCCTCCGGGGAGCAGGAGGGGGTCAGGACAGGATTCGGGGGATGTTGTGGGGAGGAGAATGGCCTCTCACCGGCGCTTTCTCCTCCTCATAACATGAATCCTGTCCATCCCGTCAAATGCTTCCGAGGCGGGCTGAGTGGTCACGCTCGTAACACAATTCGCGTCCCGGTTTATCGGCCAGACGAACGGGCGTAAGGAGACAGGGTCATGGGGATGCTGGACGGGAAAGTCGCCTTCGTCACGGGCGGCGCGAGCGGTATCGGGGAGGGTACGGCCCTGCGGTTCGCGCAGGAAGGGGCGCGCGTCGGCATCGCGGACCTGCAGCGCGAAGAGGGCGAGCGCGTGCTCGACGCCATCAAGACGGCCGGCGGCGAGGCCGTGTACTTCGACTGCGACGTGTCGGACCCGGAACAGGTGAAGGCCGCCGTGGACGGGACCGCCGAGAAGTTCGGGCGTCTGAACATCGTGTTCGCCAACGCCGGCATCAACGGGGTGTGGACGCCCATCGAGGAGCTGAAGCCGACCGAGTGGGACAAGACCCTCGACATCAACCTCAAGGGCACGTACCTGACGGTGCATTACGCCGTCCCGCACCTCAGGAAGGCCGGCGCCGGGTCGATCATCATCACGTCGAGCGTCAACGGGAACCGGACGTTCTCGAACCCGGGCGCGTCGGCCTACAGCACGTCCAAAGCCGGGCAGGTCGCCTTCATGAAGATGGCCGCGCTGGAACTGGGCCAGTACCAGATCCGCGTCAACGCCGTCTGCCCCGGCGCCATCCACACCAACATCGACGAACGCACCTACAAGCGCCACACGGAGGAAGTGGAGGTCAAGGTCGAGCTGCCCGAAGGCCGCCCCGGCGTCAACCAGGGACAGGGCGAGCCGATCGACGTCGCCGACACCTGCCTGTTCCTGGCCTCCGACCTGTCGCGCCACGTTTCCGGCGTGGACATCTACGTGGACGGCGGCGCGTCGCTGTTGAGGTGACCCACCCCCCGGCCCCTCCCTCGTAGGGAGGGGGCCGGGGGGCGGTGGCGGGCAGTTCAGCGGCGGCGGGCGAGGAGCAAGCAGGCGTCGTCGGGGAGGGGGCCGCCGGCGAAGGCGCGGGCGCCGTCGAGGATGGCTCGGCCGGTGGCGTCGAGGGACGGCAGCGCCCGCGCCTCCCGCGCCAGCCGGACCACGCCCGTGGTGTCGAGCATGTCCTGGCCCCGCCGCGCCTCCATGATGCCGTCGGTCGCCATCAGGATGAGGTCGGCGGGGGCCAGGTGGAGGGTGGCCTCGTGGTACGCCTCCCCCGCCTCGACGCCCAGCGGCAGGCCGCCGGCCGTGAACTCCTCCACGGCGCCGTTCGCGCGCAGCAGGAACGGCGGCTCGGCGCCCGCCGAGGCGACGACCGTGCTGCCGTTGGCCGGGTCCACCACGGCCACGGACAGGACGACGAACGTGCCCCCGTCGTCGCGGTGGTCCAGCCGCAGCGCCTCGCACAAAACCGCGTTCATCCGGAGCAGCGCCTGGGCCGGGTGGGGGTACTCGCGCAGGAAGGCGCGCAGGGCGTATTTGACCTCGGCGGTGCGCGCGGCGGCGCGCAGCCCCTTGCCGGACGCGTCGCCGACGACGAGCGCCACCTTGCCCGCCTCGAGCGCGAACGCGTCGTAGAAGTCGCCCCCCACCATCGCCTCGTCGCCGGCCACCTGGTAGAACGTCTCGACCTCCAGGTGCGGCGAGGCTTCCAGCGGGGGCTTTTCGAGTATGGCGCGCTGGAGCGTCTCGGCGATGCGCTTCTCCTGCGCGTACGTCGCCGCCTGCTGCTCCTCCAGCCGCCGCCGCTCCGTGATGTCCTCGCCGATGCTGGTGGAGCCGAGGATGCCGCCGCCCGCGTCGTGCAGGAGGGTGTTGTTCCAGGAGATCAGGCGGCGTTCGCCCGCCCGCGTCCGGATGACGTTTTCCCGGTGGAGCCAGAGGGTGCTCTGCTGCATGGCCTGGAGGAACTCGGCGCGGACGGCGTCCCGCCGCTCGGGCGGCAGGAAGGTGTCGAACCAGTCCCGCCCCAGTACCTCGTCCCGCTGCCACCCGGTCAGGCGCAGCAGGAAGTCGTTGCAGAACTGGATCTTCCCTTCGGTGTCCAGGATCACGGCGACGAGCTGGATGCGCTCCAGCACCTCGCGGAAGCGCGCCTCGGATTCCTGAAGCGCCCGTTCGGCGCGCAGTCGCTCCGTGACGTCGAAGGACATGACGACCCGGGCGGGGCGCCCCGCGAACGTCAGGGCGTTCGAGGTGACCTCGACGTCGATCACCTGCCCGTTTTTTTTGCGATGTTTCCACGCGCGCGGCCCGTCGAACGCGTCCTGGTCGTGTGACGCCACCACGGCCCGCAGGGCGGGCACGTCCTCCGGCGGGCGGATGTCGGCCAGGGTCATCGTCAGGAACGCTTCGCGGGTGTAGCCGTAGTGGCGGACGGCGGCCTCGTTCACGGCCAGGATCGCGAGGGTCTCGCGGTCATGCACCCACATCGGGTGGGGGTTGCTGTCGAACAGCAGGCGGTAGCGCTCGCCGGTCTCCCGCAGCGCCGCCTCGTTGCGCTTCTTTTCGGAGACGTCGCGGGCGATGACGACCGTGAACACCTCGCCCTCGATTGCGTAGGTGGCGATGCGTATCTCGTAGTCGAAGACGCTCCCGTCCTTGCGCAGCCCCTTGGTCTCGTACTCCGTCGGCTCCGGCTGCCCTTCCGCGCGCCGACGCGCCCGTTCGCGGATGCGGTCTCGCTCCTCGGGGGCGATCAGCGCGGCTATCGGGACGCCGATCAGGTCGGTGTCGCGACCGTAGCCGAACAGCGCGCAATAGGCCGGGTTGCAATAGACATGCGCGCCCCGCGCCGAGACGGAGACGGCGTCATTGAGGTTCTCCAGGATCGTACGGAACCTCGCCTCGCCCGCCGCAAGCGCCGCCGGCTCCGTGCGCTGCTCGGCGGCCTCGCGGACGATCAGGGCGACCCCGCCGACCCGCCCGCCGTCGACGCGCACGGGGTGCAGCGCCGCCACGGCGGGCTCCCCGGCCAGCGCCACGTCCGGAAACGCCTCGCCGAGCAGCGCACGGAGGAAAAGCGGCTCCAGAATCGCCCATTCGGCCGGGCCGACCACGTCTCCCACCGGGAGCCCCGCGTGCGCTTCTGCCGGCAGGCCGTGTCTCCGCGCCAGGCGCTCGTTGACGCGGACGAAGCGCCCGTCGGAGTCTATGAACGCGAAGCCGATCCGCGCGTCCGCCAGCACCGTCTCCAGAAAAGCTGCCTCCGGCGTCGGCTCCTCTGCGGCGGTGGGGGCGGCACCGCCGGCGGCCCGCACGAGGCTATAATCCAGGATAGACATGGGTCTCCCAATCCGTCAACGGCGACGCGTCCGGCACGGCGGCAGACCGCGAAAAAGAAGCCGGCTCCCGCGCCGCGGCCCCCTGCTTCTGCCGCTTGGATTATAACACTGTTCCGGGCCTCGCACCCCGGAAATAGGGCCGCAGCCCGGGGATTCTGTATCGATTTGCGGCCTCTCTGCAGCCTGCCCCGGACCTAGGGCCGGTCGATGACCGCGGCGACCGCGCGGAGAAGAGACGCATAGAGGATTTTCGCCCCCGCCGGGTGGAATAGCCCTGCATGGCAGAAGCTCAACCGGCGGCCGGCTCGCCCGCCGAACCCGGCACCCCGGCCGGACACGGCGCCTCTCTGGCGCGCACGATGGGGCTTGGGGCGCTCGTCGTCTACGGCGTGGGCGACATGCTGGGCTCGGGGATCTACGCCCTTATCGGTAAGGCGGCCGGGACGATGGGGAACGCGGTCTGGCTGGCGTTCGCGACCAGCATGGTCGCGGCGCTGCTCACCGGCCTGTCCTACGCCTCGCTCGGCTCGCGGTACCCGCGTGCGGCCGGCGTCGCCTTCATCACCTA
>CADCTO010000489.1 GCA_902805585.1 uncultured Armatimonadota bacterium
CGGCGTCCGCGCCGCCGGCCGAGGCCCGGGAACCGAACACGCCGCCGCGCCGGGGGCGGTTCCGGCTGCGCCCGGGGTCGCCGGCCCCGCGGCGGAGAAGCTCGCGCTCGACGCGGCCCATCCCGACCATCCAGTCCCGGTCGGGCCCCGCCCAATCGGCGGTGAAGATGCCGGGAGCCCCGTCGAGGGCGTCGGCGCACAGGCCGGAATCGTCGGCCAGCGCCGGCAGCCCGGTCGCCTTCGCCGCCGCGTGGGCCTTCAGCGCCGCGTTCTCCGCGAAGGTGTGGCCGGTTTCGTCGGGGACGGGCAGGCCGAGCTCGACCGCCGACACGGCCTCGACGCCGTAGGGGGCCAGCAACTCGCGCATCTCGCGGAGCTTGCCGGGATTGTGGGTCGCCACGACGAGGCGGCCGTGGAGGCGGCGGTGTTCGGTCATAGGCGGGTCCTGGACAGGAGGCGGTCGAGACCGAGGAGAAGCGCCGCCGCCGCAAGGCCGAGGGCGATGACGGAGAGCGGCACCAGCCCTTGCGGCAGCGCTCTCTCCACGGCGGCCAGGACGGCTTCGCCGATCCGAACCGAGGGCCACGCGACCGCACGGGCGGCGTCGAGGAGCGGGCGCCATTCCAGCATCGCCGCGATCATAAGTAGGCTCAAGGACGCGATGAGATAGGCGAGGAACAGCCGGTAAAGCGCGAAAACCGGGGCGTCGCGCTCGCGCCAAGCGCCGCGGGCGAGGCGGGTGCTCCAGCCGACGAGGGACACGAGCGCGAGGATGAGCAGGGCGGCGCGGATCACGGTGGAGGGCCTCGCCGGACCTAAAGGTCAGCCGAGCGCCTGCTTCTGCAGCTCGACCAGCCGCTTCGTTCCGCTCTGCGCGAGGCGGAGCAGGGCCAGCAGCTCGTCCTCCGAGAAGGGTTTGCCTTCCGCCGTGCCTTGCACCTCCACGAGGCCGCCGGAGCCGGTGATGACGAAGTTGGCGTCCGTTTCGGCCGCCGAGTCTTCCGCGTAGTCGAGGTCGAGCACGGGCACGCCCCCCGAGATGCCGCAGGACACGGCGGCGACGTGCTCCCGCAATGGGTTGACGGAGATGATGGAGCGCGCCTGCATCCAGGAAAAGCACCCGTGGAGGGCGACCCAGGCGCCCGTGATGGCGGCCGTGCGGGTGCCGCCGTCGGCCTGGATCACGTCGCAATCCACCACGATCTGCCGCTCGCCGATGGCCGGGAGGTTGACCACCGCGCGCAGGGCGCGGCCGATCAGGCGCTGGATCTCCTGGGTGCGGCCGGAGGGTTTTCCGGACGTCACCTCGCGGCGGGTGCGCTCGTGGGTGGCGCGGGGCAGCATGGCGTACTCGGCCGTCACCCAGCCCTTGCCGGAACCGCGCAGCCAGGGGGGGCCGCGCTCTTCCAGGGAGGCGGCGCAGAGCACGCGCGTTTCGCCGAAGGAGACGAGGCAGGAGCCTTCGGCGTAGCGGGCCACCCCGCGCTCTAGCGTGACGGGGCGCAGCTCATCGGGCGCGCGCTTGGAGGGGCGCATTGGGGGGCTCCGTCTGTCGGTGGATGGGCGGCACTTACCCGCGCCGGCGGAGCGCGGCAAGCGGCCCGGCCCTCGCGTCGAAAAGTTGCAGGAAAGGACGGCGCGCCCCTCGTAGGCTACGATCTCCAGCGACGGATCGCCGTCGGGGTACTCCCGCGTCAATCTCCTGTCGCCGGCGGCGGCCATAGCACCGAGCCGGGCCTGCACACCTGTGCCAGCGGCGACGAGAAGACCAGAGCGGTCCAGGCGATGCCGTTGTCGATGCCGGCGCCTAAGTTGTTTGATAGTGGAAGGTTGTTGGGATCAGGTGGGTTGGGCGATGGAGGAGCACGCCTGGCGCTTTGACGGCTCGCGCCGGCGGTCCTGGACGCGGAGGGTTCGCTGATGCTTTCCATTCACCCCAACGCCCGCACCACCCCTGCTGTCCGCGCCGAGATCGCGAGCTCCGCCGAGCCCACGGGCATTCTCGCCCGGCGCTTTGGGGTGTCCACCGAGACCGTCCGCAAGTGGCGCCAGCGCGGGCCTGATGCTTGCCAGGACCGCTCCGCTCGCCCTCACACGCTGCCCTGGAAGGCCAGCGAGGAGGAGCGCGCCATTGTCTGCGCGCTCCGCCGCGCCACCGGCTTCCCCCTCGATGACCTCACCTTCGTGGTCACCCACTTCCTGCCGCACCTGAACCGGGACGCCGTCTACCGCATCCTCAAGGCCGAAGGGCTGAACCGCCTGCCGCCGAGTGATCAGGCGCGCCAGCCGCACGGCCGCTTCAAAGCCTACGAGCTCGGCTTTGTGCACCTGGACGTGAAGCAGCTGCCCAAGCTGCGGGACAAGGACGGCGTGACCCGCAAGCGCTACCTCTCCGTCGCCATCGACCGCTGCTCGCAATGGGTGCACCTGGCCGTCAAAGATGACGAGACCACCGCCTCGGCCGTGGCCTTCCTGGAGGAGGCGCTCGCCGCCTTGCCCTTCCCCGTCACGCACGTGCTGACCGACCGCGGATCCTGCTTCACGGCCGACGCCTTCGAGCACGCCTGTCAGCGGCACGGTGTGACGCACCGCAAGACCCGCCCGTACACGCCGCGCACGAACGGCATGGTGGAGCGCTTCAATGGGCGGGTGCAACGCGAGGTACTCGGCATCACGATCTACAGCCATCGGAACCTTGAGACCGTGCTGGCCGGCTTCAACGTGGCCTACAACGCCCGCCGACAGCGCGTCCTGAAAGGACGCTCACCGGACGCAGTGCTTCGCGAGCACCTGGCGGCGAAACCCGAGCTGGCCAACCCGCTCGCCAGGCCACCCGACCCTGAGGCGCTCTGGGCTTCCCCCTTTGGAGATGCTGCTGGCGAATTCGACGGGTTCAGGCTGGGTGCGCCATGAGCCGGACGAAGGCTGACTGGCGCGTGCGGGCGAATGGATTGCCGGCCAGCCAAGCCGCGACGCGGACAAGGTTGAGGGCGGCTGCGGTGAGCAGGTGCTGGAGATGAACCTTGGCCAGGCCAATGTAGCGGGCGCGGCGTAGATGCATGGTGCGCACAGCCTGCGAGAGCGTTCCCTCGATGCCGGCGCGCAGACGGTACTGGGCGGCGTACGCCTCTTGGGTCTCACGTATCCGGGCGGCCCCGAGCGCGGCATGTTCCTCGCGCGGGCGCAGGGTGAGCAGACGCCGGGCCGAGCGGGTGCAGCGGGGCTTGAGGGCGCAGACCTGGCAGTCCCTGCGGGAGAAGCGGGCCCGCATCACCATCCGCCCCTGACGGGGGTTGACAGTCCAGCTCTGGCTCGGATGGCCGGCCGGACAGGTCGCGACCTGTCGGTCCCAGTCAAGCCTGAAGTCCTGAAGGGTGAAGGCGCCCGGCGTTCTGGCTTGCCACTGCTGGTCCTTAGGCGTTGGCCCGATGAGCGTCACACCGTAGTCGCGTGCGCTGGCCACCAAGTGTTCCGCATCCACATACCCAGCGTCCACCAGATGCGAGCCCGGCAGCAGATCCTTCGCAGCCAGTGACCCATGCACCTGTTGGAGGGCGTCGCGGTCGACAATCGGGGCCGGGGTGGTCTCGACATGGGTGACGAGATGGGGCCGCTCCTCGTCACAGGTTTCCGTCACGTGCACCTTGTAGCCGATCCAGGTGGTCGCGCGCTTTTGGGCGACATGCATGTCTGGGTCATAAGGCGAGGCGATCCGCAGCAACGCGGGCGGGAAACCCTCGGCCGACGTCCGCCAGCCGACCCGCAGGCTGTCCGATCCGGGTGCGCTCACTCCGCCACCTGCATCAGCCTCGGCAGGCCCCAGGCAGAAGGTTTGCACCCACACGTGCCGCAGGAGCGTGACCGCCGGGACCTCGCGCAGCCACACTGGCGCATCCGGCGCCATGATGGCGGCGAGCAGCGCGTGCCCGTCGCGTCCGATCTGCTCAGCGTAGGCGCGCCGCGCGGCCTCACCGCGTGGGATATGGACCTCGTCAGCGGACTTGGCGTAGCGCTCCACCCAGGCCGGGTCGACGTGGGTACGTAGCCACTCTGGTGCAGCAGCCGCCAAGGCGTTCAGGGCTGCCCGCAGCGTCTCGATCGCGCAGCCCAGGCGGTTGAGGGCCCGCACGGCTCCGAGCACATGGGTGCTGTCGGTGCGCTGTCGACCGCGGGCCACCAGCAGCTTGTGCTCCCGGCACAGCGCCAGAAGCGTGTCGAGCAGCAGTGCCTCCGCCCCACCAGTCACGAGCCGCGTTCGGAACTCGCTGAGCACCGAGGCGTCAAAGCCCGGGTCGGCCAACTCCAGGCCAAGCAGATATTTCCAGTCGATCCGACCGCGGACGGCCTCGGCCGCCCGCCGATCTGACAGGTTCTCGGCAAACTGGAGCACGGTGACCAGCGCGAGGCGCCACGGGGTCTCGGCGGGTTGTCCGCGGCTCGGGAACAAGGGCGCGAACTGGGCATCACTGAACACGGTCCCGAGCGCGTCGCGCAAGCGCAGATACGGATTGCCACGCGGGAACGCGGCCCGCGCAACAGCCGCCGTGGAGGCCGGAACCTCAGGGCAGGTCTTGGGATGGAGGGACATAGCAAGCCTCCAGGGCTAGGCGCTAATGCGCTCTGTCCTGAACGCCCAACCCACCCCAGAGACCTCACCCAATTCGCCAGCAGCATCTGTGGAGTGGAGGGTTATGTAAGGAACCTGAGCCCCCAGGA
>CADCTO010000490.1 GCA_902805585.1 uncultured Armatimonadota bacterium
GGCCGTTCGGCAAGAGTCGGAGCAGTTAGCGAAGCGGGAGAAGAATCGTCATCGCACCGGAACGGGCTTTGCACTTGATAGCGCTGTCGCTATTAGCGTCTACCGCGGTTGGGCTACTCACGTTCTTCGTGACGCTGCGGCTGTATCAAACGGAGCGCACACCTGCCTTTGATCAGCGTGCTGCAATCTTGCAAATCGTTTTGATACTGGCTACTTTCCGCCAGAGGCACAGCCGTAGGAACGGTTGACGACGGTGCAGTAGTGGCACGACGATCGCTTGCACCGGGCGCGAACGCAGCCTGCGCGTCGGCAGCGGAAGGCTCTCGGGCGCTACGGCTTCGCTGCTCCCGCCGGTGGATTTGGTCGTTGGGCGGCCCGTGTTTGCTACGGCCCCGACGACTTCGGGAGGGCACGGGAGGACCAGCGGACGTGGTCGAGTTTCTTCGCGCATCGGTCGGGCTGGCGTCTTTCGGCCCGTTCGCTGTCAGCCTGTGGTTCCTGGTCCAGGCCCTTCGGCAGCGGCGGACGGAGCGCCTCCGGTGGCAGGTACTCGGTTTGCTGGTCAACCTGTTGTGGGCGGTCGGCCTTTTGTGCGTGTTCGTCTTCCCCCCGAGCGGCGCGGGGTGGCTCGGGGCGCTCCCGTTCCTGACGGCAAGCGCGGCCGGGGTCTGGCTGCTCGTGGCAGAAAGCAGGGCCGCCAAAGCGCCCGGCAGAACCCAGGACTGAAGGGGAGCGCGGCCCGACCAGGCATCGCACCGTACGCGAAAGCCGTCCGTAGCCTGCTTCGCTCGGGTCTGGCGGCTTCGTACGTTTTGGAAAGCAAAGAAGGAAAGAAACAACAGGATCCGCAAAGCGGTAGAGAAACATCGGGTGTGGCTGTAGGTCCTTTGGCAACGGGTAAGGGACGAACCGCAGCCGGGGAGAAGCAGATCATGAAGGCACGGGTTGTCTTGCCCGGAGGCGGGCGGCACTTAGACGTTCTTGGAATCGAGCACCGCATCACGGTCGCCGCTGAGGACACGGGCGGCGCCTACGCCCTGGTGGAGATCGTGAACGCGCCGGGTCTGGGCATTCCCCCGCACGTTCACGCCAACGAGGAGGAGACCTTCCATGTTCTCGAGGGCAACGTCACGTTCCAGGTGGGCGAGGAGTCGCTGGTCGCTTCGCCCGGCACGACCGTCCACCTGCCGCGCGGCGTTCCGCACCGATTCGCCGCGGAAGGGACCGCACCGGCGAGGATGCTCCTTGTCCTCAGTCCTGCGGGATTGGAGCGGATGTTCCAGGAGTTGAGCGAACTTCCTGGGGGTGGCCCGCCGGATCTGGATAAGGTGGCGGCTATCTGCGCGCGGTACGGCATCCGTTTTGTCTGACAGCGATCCCGCGGCTCGCACGCATGTTCACGGGCGCTGCCGAACGAGCGGCAGCGAGCCGCCGTCAAGCGGGCTGACCACTCCTTGCACCGGACGCGACTGCCGCCGCTCATCTGCTTGCTCCGCACCTGCTCGGCTTTTGGGCGCCGGTGAAGTCGGATGGTTCGCCAACGAGAGGGGGAACCTATGGACGATTTGGAGATCGCCGAGGTGATGAAACACGCGGCGGTTCTGGCGATGATCCCGCTGGCCGAGGGCAGGCCCGCCGTCCACGTCGACGGGGGCGACGGTTCGGTGTTCGTCTGCCGCCGGGTCAGCGATCTTCGGCTCGCCCCGGAGGAGTGCTGCTTCTACGGGGAGTGCGACTGGGCCGACCCGCCCGAGGCGCGCCCCGACGAGCTGACCGACGGGATGGCCATCAGCTACCCCGACTGCCTCGAGGTCGGGCCGGGCTGGTGGTGGGACGCCTACTTCGACTGGTACTTCGTCTACGAGCCGGCGCTGGTGGCCCGGTCGCTGGCCGGCGACCACGCCTGGGTGGCAGGGCTCCTGGCATCGGCGGACGCGCACATGCGGGCCGGGCGCGGCGGCGCCTGATTCGTTTGGTGAGACGGGTCGCCGCTCGACGCGCCGGGCATGGTCCCCGGAACGGCGCGAGGGACGCGTCCGTGTGGGGCGGCGTCCGTCTCGACGTTTCGATACCGTAGACGATCGTCGGACATCAACCGCTTCGTCGGAGTTGGCGCGCGCCCACGGGTGGCGCGGGGCCGGAAAGAGTGTGTAGTCATGGCGATGAAGGCCATTGCTCCTGTCCCGTCGCAGCTTACCGGGGGCGCGGGGGCGCCGGCCGGCGCCCCCGCGCCGGCGGCGGTCCGCCCCGGCATCGAGACGTTTCTTTCCGACGTGCCGCGGGCGCTCCGGGGGAAGCGGGTCGGTCTCATCACCAACCACACCGGCATCGACCGGTCCGGGACCTCCGACATCGACCGGATCGCCAAGCACCGGGATCTGAAGCTGGTCGCCCTGCTGGCCCCCGAGCACGGCATCCGGGGCACGGCGGAGGCGGGCGAGCGGGTCGCAGACGACACCGATCCCAAAACGGGCGTCCCCGTCCACTCCCTCTACCAGGCTGAGGACCGCGGCCCGACGGCGAAGATGCTGAAGGAGGTCGACGTTCTCGTCTACGACCTCCAGGAGGTCGGGGGGCGCACCTGGACCTACGTCTCCACCATGGCCCTTTCGATGCAGGCGGCGGCGAAAAAGGGGATCCCGTTCGTCGTCCTGGACCGCCCCAACCCCATCGGCGGCGAGATCGTCGAGGGCGCCCTGCTCGACCCGAGGTTCAGATCGTTCGTGGGCATGTACCCCATACCGGCGCGTCACGGGATGACGGTCGGCGAGCTCGCCACCCTCTTCAACCGGAAGCACGGCATCGGCGCCGACCTCATCGTCGCGCGCGCGGCGGACTGGCGGCGCTCGCAGTGGTTCGACCAGACCGGGCTGCCCTGGGTGAACCCCTCCCCCAACCTCCGGTCCCTGGCCGCGTTGATGAGCTACCCCGGGTCGGTCTACTTCGAGGGCACGAACCTGTCCGAGGGGCGCGGCACCGATCGGCCTTTCGAACAGGTCGGCGCCCCCTGGCTCGACGCGCCGGAGATCGCCCGGGTGATGAACGGGAGGCGCCGCCTGCCGGGCGTCCGGCTCGAAGCCATCACGATGTCGGTGGCGCCGACGGCCGCCAAGCACAAGGGGCAGACGATCCCGGCGATCCGCTTCGCCGTCACCGACCGGCAGGCATACCGGCCGGTCCGCACGTCGCTCCTGCTCATCGACGCGGTCCGCAGGCGGCACCGGCGCGATTTCGCCTGGACGGCGACGATCGACCGGCTCACCGGGTCGGACAGGGTGAGGCTGGCCATCGAGGGCGGCCGACTCCATCGCCTTCTGGAGGAGTGGGAACGGGAGGCCGCGGAGTTCCACGAGAGCCGCAAACCCTACCTGCTCTACCGCTGAGCCGACAACAGGTCTCTCAAACCTGGACATCGTGCGACACGACATCCGTTGCAGCCGCTGACCGGCGCTGAAGCTGCCGTAGAGACCCACCCCCCGGCCCCCTCCCTCGGAAGGAGGGGGAGGGGACGGGGGAACGAAGGCCGGGGGACGTCGTCCCCTGTCCTCCCCCTCTCCCACCCGCGCAGCGGGGGCTTATTGGGAGAGGGGGCCGGGGGGTGAGGGCGGGGCGTTACGGCAGCACGGCGATCGCGCGGAGGCGGGTCCCGCCGACCACGCCGAACCGGGAGGCCGCGCCCGTTTGCAGGTCGATCCGGTACAGCGTCGAGTTCCCGCCGCCGGGCGAGGAGACCACGTAGCCGACGCCGCCGGCCGGTTCGATGTCGAAACCCGTCACGGCTCCCGCGTCGATCCCCAGGGAGCCGACGGTGAAGAGCTGCCCCGTGTTGGGCGAGACCGCGGGCGTGACGCCCGCGCGCGTGCCCTGCGTCACCAGGACGTCGCGGGCCGCGTCGATGGCGTAGTTCGTGGTCGTGGTCGCCCCGGCGACGCTGTTGGTGTAGGCGGCGGCGACCAGGCTCGGGCTCTGGCCGGCGCCCGCGTCCCCGGCCGCGTAGGCGACGTTGGGATCGACGGCGGCCACGCCGCCCGTGTCCGGGTTGAGCCGCAGGTTCTGCCCGGCGTCGCTGACCACGCGGATGCGGTCGGTCACCGGATTGAAGTCGAAGCCGAAACTGGCGCCGTTCAGAGCCGTGCCCGGCGCCCCGCCCCCGACCCGGGTCGCCGCCCCGGTCGTCGGGTCGAGCGTGTAGACGCGGCCCGAACCGCCGAGCGCGTAGACCTGCCGGTTCGCGGGCCGGACGTCGATGCCGACGACGGCGTCGCCCGCCTCCAGGCCGGTGATGGGCCGGCTGTTGCGGACCTGGTCCGGCGCGGCGACGCTGAAGGTGACGATCCGGCCGTCCTCCGTGACCCCGAAGACCTGGCTGGGCGTGGCGGTGTCGCCCTGTCCGCCCCCGCACCCGGCGGCCAACAGCAGCGCCGCCGACAGCCCGCACGCGGCGAGGCCGATTCGCGCGCGCTTCCACGATGATTTCTTCTTCACGTTCCTCTTTCCTTGCTAGCCGCCGCTTTTCGGTACGGCGGCAGGCTCGTTGTACCTGGCTTCGCTGGGGCATCGCCGTGCTGGTGTGAAATAACTCACACCGCAGCGCGCCCTGCGGAAGAACCCGCGCCTGCTGCTCCTCGACGAGGCGACCTCGGCCCTCGACAACGCGTCCGAAGCCCTCGTGCGCGAGGCGCTCGACCGGCTGCTGGAGGGGCGAACGACCCTCGT
>CADCTO010000491.1 GCA_902805585.1 uncultured Armatimonadota bacterium
TCGCCCTTGGCGGTAGCCTGCTTGGTGAAGAAGGCGAGGGTGACCGGTATCATCGGGAAGACGCAGGGGGTCAGGAGCGCGAGGAGCCCCGCCCCGAACGCCGCGAACACGAACGGCAGCAGGCTCCCGGCGGCGGCGGTGTTGGTGCCACTGCCGCCGCCCGTCGTGCCGCCGCCCCCAGTCGTGTCGGCCGTTGCCGCGGCTACGGTGTACTCGGGGCGCGCGGCGCCCGCCTCGATAGTCACCGTGGCGGCCACGTCGGCGTCACGCGGCGGAAGGCAGACGCTCTCGTTACAGAGCATGTAGCGCACGGTCGTCGTGAGCGGCACGCTGCCGGGCCTGGCATTTTCCGGCACCCGGAGTCGCTGCGTGAACGTCGCCGCGTCCTCGTGGTACGCCACTTCCTTGCCGAAGTTCGGGTCCATCGCCTTTTTCGTGGCGCTTTCCGTCGGCTTCCCGACGGGCGTCAGCGGGCCTGCCTTGACCGTGAGCACCGTCTCCTGGGGGCCGGGCGGCGGAACGGGCGTCATCCCGTAGAGGTGCCACGAAGGGCTGATGGCGGCCTTCACCTGGACCGTCACGGTCTCCCCGGGCCGGGCCGCAGAAGGCGTGACGGCGGCGGTGAAGGTGACGCGGCGCGGCGGCGCGCCCGCCCCGGGCCGCGCGGCGCACAGGACGGCGGCGAAACAGAACAGGACCGCGAGCGGCAGAGACGACGTTTTCGGCTTGATCATGACACCTTTTAAACGCTCAGGAGCGGGAAAAGTTCTCGCGGGCCGGCGATCCGGCCCCTGTCCGTTGATGTATACGCAGGTTGTGCCCGTCGCGCTCCCGCGGCCGGCCGGTGACGCCCGCGAATACCGTTGTTGTACTCGTTTTCATGCTTCGCGTCAACCGGTGACCGGCGACCGCCACGGACTTAGCCGTCGGTTGACACCCCTATTTCCTTTCGGCTACAATGCGTGGGGTTCCGGGCGTCGTCACAGCGGACGGCCCGGATAGTACCCCACAACCTTATCACTCACGAAGGAAGCGAAGATACGATGAATGCCGGACTCCAGCACGGTGCCGCGGGTGGCGACACGCCTCAGGTCGCGCGGGGCTTGGAAGGTATCGTCGCCGCAGCGACGCAGATCGCGGAGGTGGACGGCGAGCGGGGACGTCTGACCTTCCGGGGCTACGATATCGGCGAGCTTGCGGGGCGCGTGACGTTCGAGGAGGTCTGCTACCTGCTCTGGCACGGGCGGCTGCCGGGGCAGGCGGAGTACGACGCGCTGCGCGCCGAAATGAGCGGGGCGCGTCAGCTCCCCGCCCCTGCGCTCGCGGCGCTGCGGGAGCTGGCCCCCCACGCCGACGGCATGCACATCCTTCGCATGGGTGCGTCCACGCTGTCGCTCGGAGACGCCGACATCGACCGCATGGATGTCGAGGCGAACCAGCGGCGCGCGGCGCGCCTCCAGGCGCAGATGCCCGCGCTCGTCGCCCACGCGTACCGCCTGAAGAACGGCCAGGATATCGTGCAGCCCAAGGCGGAGCACGGCGTGGCGCAGGGCTTCCTGTACATGCTGGAAGGCGAGGAGCCGGAACCGGCGCGCGTGGACGCGTTGAACGCGTACCTGGTGGCCGTCAGCGAACACGGTCTGAACGCCTCGACGTTCACGGGCCGCGTGGTCATCTCGACCAACTCGGACATGGTCTCGGCGCTCACCGCGGCGATCTGCTCGCTCAAGGGCCCGCGCCACGGCGGCGTGCCCGGGCCGGTCCTCAAGATGCTCGGCGAGATCGGGTCCGCCGACAAGGCGGAGGCCTACATCCGCAGGGAGCTGACCGAAGGCCGGCGCATCATGGGCTTCGGCCACCGCATCTACAAGGTGCGCGACCCGCGCGGCGCGTTCCTGAGCGAAGCGGCGGAGAAGATGGCGAGCATCACGGGCGACCCGTCGCTGCTCGCACTCACCAAGGCGGTCGAGGAGACCACCGTGCGCGTCCTGGCGGAGGTGAAGCCCGGCCGCGACCTGTACGCCAACGTGGAGCTGTTCGCCGCCCTGATCCTGCACTCGGTCGGCGTCCCGTCCGAGCTGTTCACGCCGATCTTCGCGATCGGGCGCACGGCGGGCTGGACGGCGCACATGATCGAGCAGATGGAGGAGACCAAGATCATCCGGCCCGAGTCGGTCTACGTGGGGCCGCGCGGCCTGACGTGGAAGCCGCTCAGCGAACGCTAGAACGTCGGAGAAATGCCTTGAACGGGAACAGGCCCGGACGGATCTCCCGTCCGGGCCTGTTCGTGTCTACGTCCGCGACGCTTTCTTCAAGGTGATGCGCGTGCCTTTCGGGGTGGACTCTATCTGCACCGTGTCGGACAGCGCACACATCAAGGGCAAACCTCGGCCGCCCGTCGCTTCGGGGCCGGGCATCGCCGGGGCCTTTGGAGCCATGAAACCGGTCCCCTGGTCCTGGACTTCGACGGTCAGCGAGTCCGGCCGCCACCGGCAGGTGACGTGGACCTGGCTGTGTTCCCCGCGCGGCGAACCGTGCCGAATGGCGTTGGCGACCGCCTCGTCCGCCGCGGTCAGCAGATCGTCCACGGCGGCATGGTCCAGCGAGGTGCGCTCGGCGACACGCTTGACCGCCTTCCGGACGTCCGCCAGGTATTCCGGGCGCGCCGGGAAGTCCAGATCGACCGGGTCGTTTGTTTCCACGGTTAACATAAACCACCGCCGTCCACCCGTCCGGCGGATGAAACGGCTCCTTACGGGATTGCTATCTCCTCCGGCGAATAGACGACGCGCAAAAACGTGTCGAAACGCCCCAGGCGCAACACGCGCTCCGGCTGCGTCCCCTTCGCGATGACCAGCGCCAACTGGCACTTATCCAGATGCGTCTTGCGCATCTCCACCAGCAGGGCCAGGCCCGCCGAATCAATGAAATGCACGTTGCGCAGGTCCACGCCGACCGGCCCCAGATCCGTCCGTTGCCGGCACGAATCGTCCAGCGCCGTACGCAGGACGGGGGCGGTGGCAAGATCCACATCCCCTTCGGCCGCCACGACCGGAACCCCGGCCTGCTCGTACGTGCTTATCTCCAAACTGCTCGTGTCGATCATAATCGCCCTGGAGGCACTCCTCCTTTTACCAGAATAGCGTTCGTTTCAAGCATCCCGAACTCGACGACCTCATCCCGCCGGGCGGCGCCGGGCGGCCCGGGCATGGGCTTCCAGCCCTTCCCATTGTGCGAAAGTGGCCGCGGCTCCCCCGAGATTATCGGCAGAGTCGGCTGTAAAATATAGCAGGCTCGTCTTTTTTACGAAGTCGTCCACGTTCAGCGGCGAGGAGAAGCGCGCCGCGCCCGCGGTCGGCAGGGTGTGGCTCGGCCCGGCAAGGTAATCGCCGAGCGGCGCCGAGGTGTGCGGCCCCACCAGGATGGCGCCCGCGTTCTCGATCTGCCCGATCAGGGCGAACGGGTCCCGGACCAGCAGGTGCAGGTGCTCCGGCGCGTACAGCGAGGCGACGGCGGCGGCCTCATCCAGCGACCGCGTCCGCACCAGGAACCCGTTCTCGGCCAGCGCGGCGCACACGATGTCGGCGCGCGGGAGGGTGCGCGCCTGCTCCTCGATCTCCCCCAGGACCGCCCGCGCGAAGCGCTCGGAGGGGGTCACGACGATCGCCGAGCAGTGCACGTCGTGTTCGGCCTGCGACAGGATGTCCGCGGCGGCGACCCCTGCGTCGGCGCCGTCGTCGGCCAGGACCAGCACCTCGCTCGGGCCGGCCAGCATGTCGATCCCCACCGCGCCATACACCAGACGCTTCGCCAGGTTCACGAAGACGTTGCCGGGGCCGACGACCTTGTCCACCCGCTCGACCGTCCGGGTCCCGTAGGCCAGGGCGCCGATGGCCTGCGCCCCGCCCATCGCGTACACGGCGTCCACCCCCGCGATGCGGCACGCGGCCAGGGTCGCGTCCGGCACGCGCCCGTCTTTACCCGGCGGCGTCGCCACGAGGACGGCCCGCACGCCGGCGACGCGGGCGGGGATGGCTGCCATCAGCACGGTCGACGGGTAGGCGGCCGTGCCGCCCGGTACGTAGACCCCCGCGCGGGCGACGGGCCGCACGATCTGCCCTAGCATCTCGCCGGGGCGCGAGGTGTCCACCCAGGTGGTCCGCGCCTGCCGCTCGTGGAAGTCGCGGATGCGGCCGGCGGCCAGTTCCAGGACGGGCCACAGCGGCGTCGCCCGCACGCGTTCCGCCGCCTCGTCCAGCGCGGCCTCCGGCACGAGAAGCGTCTGGGCCGTGGGGCAGTCCCAGCGGCGCGTGTACTCCAGCACCGCCGCGTCGCCGCGCGCCTGGACGTCGTCCAGGATGGCGCGCACGCTTTCCTCGTGGACCCGCGACACGGTCTCGAGCCGCGCGTCGAAAGCGGCGCGCAGGGTCGGGAGGTCGTGTTCGCGGGTGTCGAACTGTCGCATGAAGCCTATTGTACCGATGCTGCGATTTTTCTGTCAACGACTAAGCGTCGTGGCGCGAAAACATGCGAAGCATTTCCGCCGCGCGGGTATCACATATTTATACCTATAACACGTTAATATCTATAACACGGTAAGGAGCGATTCATTATGCGACGCAATTTAGGTACCTGCCTGATCCTGCTGTCGGCGATGCTTGTGGGGCCGCTTGCGGGTG
>CADCTO010000492.1 GCA_902805585.1 uncultured Armatimonadota bacterium
AATGGCTCTGGAGGAGCCGGATGCCGCGCAAAGATCAGATCCACGACGCCGTACGGAACGCGCTCCTCAAGGACGGCTGGACGATCACCGACGACCCGTTCCGTATTGTCTACGAAGATGCCGATGTCTACGCGGACCTCCGCATCGTTAAAACAGAAGCGGGCGCGTCGATTCAGCGCGCCCTCGTCATTGAGATCAAGAGCTTCATCGGCTATTCGCCGCTCCATAACCTGGAGATTGCGCTGGGACAATACGAACTCTACCGGATTTATTTGGAGAGTGTCGCGCCCGACGACAAACTTTACCTCGCCGTCAGCGCGACGACCTACGCGGAGCAGTTCACACGCCCCGCGTTCACCGTCGTCCTTCAGGAGAAGCGTTTGCCCCTGCTCGTCGTGGACACGGGCCGCGAGGAGGTCGTTCGATGGATAAACTGAGGCGCTACCGTGGGATCATCAAACAAGCGCTTACCGAACGGGCGGACCTCATGCGCAGCCAGCCAGTTCCCGGTGAGCAGGTCGTCTGCCTCTTTGAAGAAGAGACGGATAACTATGTCCTGCTCCGCTTCGGTTGGCTCCGCGGCAAACGCCTGCATAGCATCACCCTGCATCTGCGCATCGCGGAAGGGAAAATCCAGGTGGAGCAGGACTGGACCGAGGACTTCGTTGACGAACTTATCGCGTTAGGCGTCCCCAAAGAGGACATCGTTCTCGGCTTCACCCCGCCCGAACTGCGCGACCTGTCGGAGTTTGCCGCCGTCTGAGCCGACGCCGGGCCGTTCATCGGCCCGCGCCCGCCTCAGGGTATACTAGGCGCGGCGGCGTTCTGCGCCGCGCTATACCACACCGATTCGAGGCTTTCATGGCGGAAATCCGGCCGTTTCAGGCCATTCGTTACGCACCCGACGCCGACCTTGCGGCGGTCACCTGTCCCCCGTACGACGTCCTTTCCGAAGCCGAGCGCCGCGCCCTCATCGACCGCTCGCCGTACGCGACCGCGCGGCTGATCCTCCCCGAGGGCGAAGGCGACGCCGGATACGCAAACGCGGCGCAGCTCTGGGCCGGCTGGCGTCAGAGCGGCGTCCTTCTATCCGACGCCGCGCCGGGCATGTACGTGACGCGCACGACGTTCGAGGAACCCGGGCGGGAAGGCGCGCCGCTGCAGCGGCTCGGGCTGATCTCGCTCCTGCGCCTGCACCCCTACGCGGACCGGGTGGTCCTGCCGCACGAACACACGCTGTCCCGCCCGAAGGCGGACCGGCTGAACCTGCTCCGCGCCACCAACGCCAACTTCGAGTCGATCATGACGCTGGTCGAGGACGAAGCCGGCGCCTTTTATGGGACGCTCGACGCCGCGACGCAGGCGGTGCCCCCGCTGCTCGACTTCGTCGCCGCCGACGGGCAGCGGCACGAACTGTGGACGGTGGCAGACCCTGTGACCGTCGCGTCGCTCGCCGCCTTCGTCGCGGACCGGCCGGTCTACATCGCGGACGGGCACCACCGCTACGAGACGTCGGTCGCCTTCGCGGAGGAGCGCGGGGCGCTGGGGAGCGACCGGCCCGAAGCGTTCCTGCTCAACACGCTGGTCTCCTTCGCCGACCCCGGGCTGGTCCTGCTGCCCACGCACCGGCTCGTGCGCGACACGCCGAGCGAGCTGCGCACCACCCTGTTCCGGCACCTCGACGACCTGTTCGACGTGCAGGAAGAGAGTCTGGACGACGTGCTGTCGCGGCTGCGCCACGCCATGCGCAACCAGCCCACGTTCGGCCTGATCCTGCCGTCCGGCAACGCGTACCAGGTCACGGCGCGGAGCGCGTCCGCACTCGATGCCGCCATACCCGCGGACGTACCGCCGTCCCTGCGCGGCCTCGATGTGACCATCCTCCAGCACCTCGTGCTCGACCGGGTGCTGGGCCTGCCCGCCTCCGCCACCGCGTCCACGGAACGGCTCGCCTATACCCGCGATGCCGAGGACGCGCTGCACCGGGTCAAGAACGCCGAGTTCGACCTGGCCCTGCTTTTGGGGCACACGCCGGTCGAGGCGGTGCGCGACGTGTCGCAGGCCGGCGAGGTGATGCCGCAGAAGTCCACGTTCTTCTTCCCCAAGCTCCTGTCGGGGCTGGTGATGCGGGACATCGGCTGAAGTCCATGGACCTGACCCGGTTGGCCGCCTTCGATAGCGAATCCGACACGCTCAACGTCATCATCGACACGCCCAAGGGGAACCGGAACAAGTTCGAGTACGACGAGAAGCGCGGCCTGTTCCGGCTCGGCGGCGTTCTGCCCGCGGGCGCGGTCTTCCCGTTCGACTTCGGCTTCGTGCCCTCGACGCGGGGCGGCGACGGCGACCCGCTGGACGTGCTCGTGCTGATGGACGAGCCGGCCTTCGTCGGCTGCCTGGTGCCCGCGCGCCTGATCGGCGTGATCGTGGCCGAGCAGACCGAGCGCGACGGCCAGACGATGCGCAACGACCGCCTGATCGCCGTCGCCGACAACGCGCGGGACCAGAAAGACATCGTCTCCCTCGAAAACCTCAACAATAACCTCGTGGACGAGATCGAGCACTTCTTCGTCTCGTACAACACCGTCAAGGGCAAGGCGTTCAAGCCGGAGGGCCGCTTCGGTCCGGAGCACGCCCGCCGGATCGTCGAGGCGGGAATGCGGCAGGAAACGGAGCGGGAAACGGCGAACTGAGTTTCGCCGCCCAGCGCGGCGCTTTCGTGAGGAGGAGCATGCGCGTCGCCCGCCCGTCCCTGATCCCGTCCCACCCCTACGCCGACCTGCCCGACGAGGTGCTTCAGAAGGTCCTGGAGCGCACCGCCGAGGTCGCCGACGCCGTGCGCGGCCTCTTTTCGCGCGTCAGCACCGGCAAAGAAGAGATGCGCGACTCGCTGGAAGCCGGCGGGCGCGTCCGCCGGCTCGGCGACCTTCCCCCCTGCGCCGAGCCGTCGCTCGCCGCCGTGGACGGCGGCGCGGCCATCGAGAAGAGCATCGGGACCGACACGGCGCTGGCCGTCGCCGTGGGCATCGAGGGGCTGACCGACCGCCCCACCGCCCACTGGCCCGGCGTGCAGTACGCCGCGTGGCAGAAGACGCTCCCGCACGAAGGCGACGACACGTCCCGCACCTGCCGGGGCATCATGACCGCGCTCGAACTGTCCGTCCTGCGCGACGCCCCGCACGACATCGTGCTGCTGGACGGGTCGCACCTGACGCCCGTGATCGCGCTGAACGCCATGCTCGGCGTCGCGCAGGAGGGTCTCCGGGCCGAGATCGCCGAGGCCGTCGAGCAGCACGACACCGCCCGAACCCTTCTGGACGTGATGGCCTCGCCCCGCTGCGTCGCCGTCGTCAAGTACGACGGCTCGCGCGACCTGTCACACACCTGGCTGCCGCCCGAAGTGCGCGGGCCCGGCATCGGGCTCGACGACCGTACCCTGATGAGCCTGCTGCTGGAGGCCGGCGAATACACCGAACCGCAGCCGCTCGCCCTCACCCAGCAGAGCCGGAGCAACTGGCTCACCAAGCAGATCGACGGGCTGAACCCGAGCGATCAGGCCCGCGAAGCGGTGCGCGTCGCGCTCAACGAGGTCATCACGCGCGTGCGCGACGACCGGCTCCTGTTCACCTATTTCAAGCCGCACGCCTGGGCGCCCGCGTTCCGCCTGGAGATCAAGCCCGAAGTGGCCGCATCGCCGGAGCGGCTGGCCGCCGTGCTCCTCGGCATCCAGTCCCAGGTCGTGTCGCCCGAGATCCGCGAGCCCTACCCGCAGTGGGTCGCCGACCGCATGGCGAAATCCGTCGGCGACGCCCTGCTCGCCCTGCGCACCGCCGTCAACTTCGACCTGGCGGATCAGGGGATGGAGGACTACGTCGCCCTCGTCGCCCACTCCTACCGCACGGAGGAGTTCTGAGGGCACTCTGAAGTCGCCGGGCCTTCGAGCCGGAGATGTAGCGCCATGAGCAAAGTACGCCTCGTCATCGCCGAAGACGAAACCATGAGCCGCGAGATGCTCGCGCGTCTGCTTGCCCTGGAGGACGACATCGAGGTCGTCGGCACGGCGGGCGACGGGCACCGGGCGCTGACCGTGGCGCGGGCGCAGAAGCCAGACGTGGTTTTGACCGACATCGGCATGCCCGAGATGGACGGGATCGCCCTGACGCAAACGCTGCGCCAGGAACTGCCAAGCACCGGCGTCGTCATCCTCACCATCTACAACGACGACGAGCGCGTCTTCAGCGCCATCAAGGCGGGGGCGCGGGGGTACGTGCTCAAGGACGCCCAGCCCGAAGAGATCGTGCAGGCCGTGCGCGCCGTCGGACGCGGCGAGGCGCTGCTGAACCCGTCGCTGACTGGACGCGTACTGGAAGAGTTCGGGCGCGTGGCGCGGGAGCGCGCGGTGGACAACGCGGTCTTCGCGGAGCTTTCGCCCCGCGAGCGCGAGGTGCTGACCGAGATCGGCCACGGCCGCCGGAACAAGGACATCGCCGACCGGCTGTTCATCTCGGAGAAGACCGTCAAGAACCACATCTCGTCGATCTTCCACAAACTGGAGATCAACACGCGCGCCGAGGCCGCCCTGCTCGCCGCGCGCCAGGGGCTGGTGTAGCGAGAAACATTCCGGTTGCGCCCAACTCCCGGGAGTAACAAACGTTAAATGGACGAGGACG
>CADCTO010000493.1 GCA_902805585.1 uncultured Armatimonadota bacterium
GTTCGAGACCGCGATGACTGTAGAGGGCTACCAGGCCCGCGTGGAGGACCGGGCCGAGGTGATCGACCTGGGCCCGGCGGTGCGCGTGCTCATCGTGGCGGACGGCGTGGGCGGGCGGTCCGGCGGCGAGGCGGCGGCGGAGCGGGCGCTCGGCTTCCTGCGCGGCGCGATCACGTCGGAAGCCGCCGTGCGCACGCCCCGGGCGCTGGGCCGTCTGCTCGCCCGGGCGGACGCCGCCGTGCTCGCGGACGCCGACGCGGGCGAGACGACCTGCGTGGTGGTCGCGGTATCGGCGCGGGGCGTCGCGGGCGCGAGCGTCGGCGACTCGGAAGCCTGGATCGTCACGGCCGACGGCTACCACGACCTGACCGCGGGGCAGCAGCGCAAGCCGGTGCTGGGTTCCGGAGGCGCCGAACCCGTGCCGTTCCGGTCGGGGCCGCTGCGGGGCACGCTGCTGGTCGGCTCGGACGGACTGTTCAAGTACGCCGACGCGGACGCCATCTGTGGCGCCGTCCGGGACGCCCCGCTCGGCGCCGCGCCGGAGCGTCTCGTGGGCCTGGTCCGGCTGCGCTCGGGCGCCCTCTGGGACGACGTCTCGATCCTCCTTTGCCGCGCGGGTCCGTGAACGCCCCGGTGCGACGGCGCAAAAACAACCGGTGCGCACTGGCGCGGTGACCTCCAAACGTTGGACGCGCCGCGGGTATAGGAGGTACAATAAGGGTTAGCATCATTTTTCTGAAACGGGCTTGGTATCGCCACGGGTTGAGGCCGTTGTCCCGGCGCCCGCGCGACGTTGACCCGAAGCAGACCAAGGTTGTTGACAAATGAGTGACAGGATGGACTTCCACGGACCCAACGCGGGTTACGTGCTGGAACTGTACGACCGCTACCAGCAGGATCCCGCGTCCGTGGATGCGGGGACGCGCGCGTTTTTTGAGCGGTCCGGGCCGCCGCTCGCTGAGTCGCAGCCCGCGACCGAGGCGCCGGACGCCGCGCCCGCCGCGCCCGCCGATATGGCCAAGATCGTCGCCGCGGCACGGATCGCCCGGCTGGTCCGGGAGATGGGGCACCTGGCCGCCCGCATCGACCCGCTGGGCAGCGAGCCCCCCGGAGACCCCGCTCTGGAGCTGGCTTTCCAGGGGCTGGAGCCCGCGGACCTGGAGGCGCTGCCGGCGAGCGTGGTCGGCGGGCCGCTGTCCGAAGGCGCGCCCAACGCGTTCGTCGCCATGGCGATGCTGCGCGTCGCCTATTCCGGCTCCGTCGGCTACGAGGACGACCACATCCACATCCCCGAGGAGCGCGAGTGGCTGCGCCAATCCGTCGAATCCGGGCGCTTCTTCAAGGGCTTCGGCCGGAACGAAAAGCGCGACCTGCTGGAGCGGCTGACGGAAGTGGAGACCTTCGAGCAGTTCCTCCACCGCACGCCGCCGTACCAGGGGCAGAAGCGGTTCTCCATCGAGGGCTGCGACATGCTGGTGCCGATGCTGGACGCCATCGTCCGCTGCACGGCCCAGGCCGGCACGCGCGAGGTGGTGCTCGGCATGGCGCACCGCGGGCGCCTGAACGTGCTCGCCCACGTGCTGGGCAAGCCCTACGCGGCGATCCTGTCGGAGTTCCCGAACCCGAACTCGGTCGACGCCAAGCCCGCCGTCTCCGACACCTCGTCCCACGGCTACAGCGGCGACGTCAAGTACCATCTCGGCGCGCGCCGCGCGTACACCGAGAACGGCGTCGAGGAGATGCCGCTGACGCTGGCGCCCAACCCGAGCCACCTGGAGTTCGTGGACCCCGTGGTGATGGGCCGCGCGCGCGCCGCGCAGGAGCAGCGGAGCGACGCCGGCTTCCCGGTCCAGAACCTGTCGGCGTCGCTGTCGATCATGATCCACGGCGACGCCGCCTTCCCCGGGCAGGGCGTCGTGGCCGAGACGCTGAACCTGTCGCAGCTGCCCGGCTACCGCGTCGGCGGGACCATCCACATCATCGCCAACAACCAGGTCGGCTTCACCACGACCCCCCGCGATTCGCGCTCGACCCTGTACGCCAGCGACCTGGCCAAAGGCTTCGAGATCCCCATCGTCCACGTCAACGCCGACGACCCGATCGCCTGCGTCGCCGTGTCGCGCATGGCCTGCGCCTACCGCGAGCGGTTCGGCAAGGACTTCCTGATCGACCTGGTCGGCTACCGCCGCTGGGGGCACAACGAGGGCGACGAGCCCGCCTACACGCAGCCGCGCATGTACGAGGCCATCCGGTCGCACCCCACCGTGCGCGAGAAGTGGGCCAAAGAGCTGGTGCACGTGGGCCTCGCCACCGGAGACGAAGCCGCGGCGATGGTCCAGGCGGTGCAGGAGAAGCTCCAGAACGCGCGGACCGCGCCCGCCCCGATCCCGCTCAAGGAGCCCCCCCGCCCCGAAAGCCTGAACGGGCACGACGCGGCGCCGCGGCCCGAAACGGCGGTCCCGGCGGAGCGGCTTTCGCGCCTGAACGAGCAGATGCTCCAGGTCCCGGAAAAGTTCACGGTCAACCCGAAGCTGGAGCGGCTCTTCCTGCAGCCGCGCCGCGAGGCGTTCGACAAGGAGGGCGGCGTCTTCTGGGCGCACGCCGAAGCGCTCGCCTTCGCCTCCATCCTCGCCGACGGCACGCCGATCCGCCTGACCGGGCAGGACTCGGAGCGCGGCACGTTCAACCAGCGCAACCTGGTGCTGCACGATCCGGACACTGGCCGGCGTCACAACGCGCTGCAGGCCCTGCCCGACGCGCGTGCCACGTTCGCGCTCCACAACAGTCCGCTGTCGGAGAACGCGGCGCTGGGCTTCGAGTACGGCTACAGCGTCCACGCGACCGACACCCTCGTGCTGTGGGAGGCGCAGTTCGGCGACTTCGTCAACGGCGCCCAGGTGATCGTCGACCAGTTCATCGCCTCAGGGCAGGCCAAGTGGCAGCAGGCGCCCAGCCTCGTGCTGCTGCTGCCGCACGGCTACGAGGGCCAGGGGCCGGAGCACTCGAGCGGCCGCCTGGAGCGCTTCCTGCAGCTGTGCGCCGGCGACAACCTGCGCGTGGTCAACTGCACGACGCCGGCGCAGTACTTCCACCTGCTGCGCCGCCAGGCCCAGTCGCTCCAGTCCGAGCCGCGCCCGCTGATCGTGATGACGCCCAAGAGCCTGCTGCGGCACCCCGGCGCCGTCTCGTCGCTGGCGGACCTGACCCAGGGCCGCTTCCAGCCCGTCCTGGACGACCCGCGCGGGCGGGAGCGCGCCGACCAGGTGACGCGCCTGGTGCTGTGCAGCGGCAAGGTGTACGTGGACCTGACGTTCGACACCAAGACCGGCGGGTATCGCGAAGAGTTCACCGCCGCGGAGCAGGTGGCGGTCGCGCGCGTCGAGGAGCTGAACCCGTTCCCGGGCGACGAGCTGGACAAGGTGCTCGCCGGCTACCCGAACCTGCGCGAGGTGGTCTGGATGCAGGAGGAGCCGCAGAACATGGGCGCCTGGGGCTTCGTCGAGCCGCGCCTGCGCGGCCTGCTCGGGCGCAACGTCGACCTCCGCTACGTGGGCCGTCCGGCGGGGGCCAGTCCGGCGGAGGGGTCCGGGAGCCGCCACACCGTCGAGCAGGTCCGCATACTCGCCACCGCGCTGCGCGCGGCGCCCCCTCTCAAACCAAAAGCGCAAAGGAATGAAGTGACCCATGCCCGGTGAGATTCGCGTCCCGTCGCTCGGTGAGTCGGTGGTCGAGGCCACGATCGCCCGCTGGCTGAAAAAGCCGGGCGAGCCCGTGTCCGCCGGCGATCCCCTGGTGGAGATCGAGACGGAAAAGGTGAACCAGGAGATCCCCGCCGAGACGTCCGGCGTACTGGGCGAGATCTCCCGCCAGGAGGGCGAAACGGTCCAGGTCGGCGACGTGCTGGGGCTGGTCTCGGAGAACGGTTCCGGGGGAGCCGCCACACCCGCGCCTGCCGCCGCGCCGGCGCCCGCCATGGACACGACGCCCCCGGAGCCGACCGCGGCGGCCGCTCCCCACGGCGACCAACCGGCGGCTGCCTCGCCGGTGGCGCAGGCCATCGCCGCGGAGAACAACATCGACATCGGACGGGTGCGCGGGACCGGCCCCGGGGGCAAGGTCGTCAAGGAGGACGTCGCCAACATCGTCGAGCGGAAGGCGAGCACCCCCGACAGCGCCAACAAGCAGAAGGAGCAGACCCAGCGCGTCATCGAGCAGACCACCGGCGGCCCCGCCGGGACGCCGGCCGGAGCTCCGAGCCGGCCTGTCGCCGCATCGGCCACGCCCGCGCCGGCCACGCCGGAGCCTGCCGCCGCCGCCTCGAACGAGACACCACCCGGGGGGCGCCCGGAAGAGCGCGTGCGAATGACGCGGCGGCGGCAGACCATCGCACAGCGCCTGGTCGAAGCCCAGCAGACGGCGGCCATGCTGACGACGTTCAACGAGATCGACATGAGCGCCGTGATGGAGATCCGCAAGCGGCGCAAGGACGCCTTCAAGGAGCGCCACGGCGTCAACCTGGGCTTCATGTCGTTCTTCACCAAGGCCGTCATCGGCGCGCTCAAGGCGTTCCCGTACCTGAACGCCGAGATCCAGGGCAACGAGATCGTCGTAAAGCGCTACTACGACATCGGGGTCGCCGTGAGCACCCCCGAGGGGCTCGTCTTCCCG
>CADCTO010000494.1 GCA_902805585.1 uncultured Armatimonadota bacterium
TCATCGTCTTCGCCATCTCCGGCTTCCTGGCCGCGCTCGCCGCACTCCTCCACGCCGCCCTCGTCAACCAGGGCAGCCACATCGACGGCAGCGGCTACGAGCTGAACGCCATCGCCGCCGTCGTCATCGGGGGCACGTCGCTGGCGGGCGGCGTCGGGACGGTCGCGGGCTCGATGGTCGGCGCGCTGATCCTGTCGATCCTGGACAACATCCTGGGCCTGCGCAACATCGCCTCGGAGTACCAGCTCATCCTCAAGGGCGCCATCATCGTCCTCGCGGTCGTGATCCAGCGCCAACAGCGGTAGCCGGAGCCACAGCGGCGAGAGTCGAGTTTCTGGTTCGTCCTATTCACTGGCTGTTTCCTGCCTCTGGAGCGGATGTTACGCCTGCTCCAGCAGTGCCGCCACCCGCTCCAGAGTCCCCTGGTGCTCCGCGAACATGGGATGGCCCAGGTGGCCCCGGGCACGGTCCAGCGCCCGCTTGTCGTTGTCGTCCCGCACGGCCGGGTCCGCCCCCGCCCCGAGCAGCAGTCCGACCAGATCGTCGGCGCCGGCCCGCGGGTACGCGGCTTCGTGCAGCGCCGTGGACCCGTGGGCGTCCCGCGCGTTCACCTGGGCGCCGCGGTCGAGCAGCGCCCGCGCCACGTCGATGTGGCCCATCTTCGCCGCGTCCATCAGGGGCGTCGTCCCCCACTGGTCCACCGCGTCGACGGGGTGCCCGTGGTCCAGCAGCAGGCGCGCGATCTGCGGCTGCCCGAAGGTCGCGGCAAGGTGGAGGGCAGTGGCGGCCTCGATCAGCCCCGCCGCCCCCCGCGCGTGCACGACGTTCGGGTCGTCCGAGAGGATCCGGCGCGCAAGGTCCAGATACCCTTTCTTACAGGCGCAGAGGAACTCGCCCGGCCGCGACCGGCCCATCCGGACCGGGACGGGCTGCCCCGCCGCCTCGGCCAGGGTCTCGGCGATGTAGCGGAAGCCGAAGTAGTCGCGGGCGTAGTCCAGCGGCGTCTTGCCGTCACCGGCGCGAACATGCGGGTCGGCCCCGCGCCTCAGCAGCAGTTCGACGGCGAAGAGGTCCGCGCTCGCGACGGCGAAGAACAGGGGCGTCCCGCCCTCCTTTTCGCGCGCCTCGATGTCCGCACCGTGGTCCAGCAGAACCTCCATCAGGGGCCCGTGCCCCTGCTCGGCGGCCAGATGGAGCGGAGTCTTGTCCCTGTCGTCGCGGGCGTCGGGGTCCGCCCCCCGTTCCAGGAGCATCCGGCCCGTGCGCACGCGACAGTCCATCGACAGGGTCGCGTGCCCGGACTCCGCCAGCGCGTGCAGCGGCGCGATCCTGCGCCCGTAGCGTTGGAGCACGTGGTTGACGTCCGCGCCCAGCTCGACCGCCAGGTCCACGGCCGCCTCGTTCCCGGTCTCCAGCCACCCGTGGAGCGGCCCGTACTTGGGCTGCTGCAGGGCCGAGACGCCGGCGCCTGCCCGGACCAGTGCGCGGGCGACGTCCCGGTGCCCGCCCTCGACGGCGGAATGCAGCGGTGTGCGCTTCTGCTTGTCTTTGGCGTCGGGGCGGGCGCCGTTCTCCAGCAGCAGCCGCGCGATCTCCAGGTCGCCGCGTTCCGCCGCCAGGTGGAGGGGCCGCCGGTCCGACGGGTCCCTGGCGCCCGCCAGCTTGCGGTCGGCGGCCAGGAGGCCGCGGACGGCCGCCACGTCGCGGCGTGCCACGGCTCCGAAAATATCCATCCTCTTCTCTCCCTCCCGTTCAGAAGCTGAAGCGGCTGTCGCGGGGCCGTCCCGTTGAGCCCACATTTATCTATATACCTGATCGCTTCCGGGCTCTTACCGACCCGGGACGGGTCGCGTGACAGCGATGGGAGCATACACACGCCTATCTACTAGGTCGCACCGGAGGCAAGGCGGAAAGTGCGCCGTGGGAAGGCGATGAACGATAAAAAACCGAACCTGAGCACCGGGCACATCGGATGCCGTGGATTATAGCCGGTGCCGGGGGAGGCGCACGCCCACGCCGGCCGTGTGCGGGGAATTTCTCCCGGGCGTCCGCGCCGGTGTCACCGGAACCCGCCGTGACGACATGTGGGACACGGAGACCCTGCGGGCGGCCAAGGAAGCAGCGGCGACAGGACGATGGCGGCAGCCGCCACAACGTACGAAGGAGCAATGTGATGACAAACGAAGAGCCCGGCGCCCCGAACGCCCCCCTGTCCGATGCCACGCGGCACCGCCTGGATGCCGTGCGGCGCGGACTGCTCCACCTCCACAAGGCGCTGTTGGAGGGGCAACGCCGGGACTATGAACAGCTCTACGGGCGCGTCGCTTCGGGCGGGGAACTGCTGCAGCTCGTGATCCACCACGACTGGTTCGCCTGGCTCCGCCCGGTGTCGGAGGTCGTGGTGCAGATGGATGCGATGCTGGACGCCAGAGCCGATGCGGAGGAAGAGCCGGTGACGGAGGGGGCGGCGCAGGACCTGCTCCGGCAAGTGCGCCTGCTGCTGAAGCCCTCGCAGGAGGGCGAAGGCTTCGGCAGGCGATACTATCAGGCGCTCCAGCAGGACCCGAACACCGTTCTGGCCCATGCCGCCGTCGTTCGGCTCCTCCCGCCGGACCCTACTCCAGAACGATAAAGATCGACTGCCGCTCGCTCGGCTCGACGTGGCGCGTGCGGTGCCCCTTGCCGGTCGTGTCTTCCAGGAGCAGGACCTCGCCGCCGCGGAAGGTGCGGCGTTCCCCGCTCGATACCTCGATCTCGATGGCGCCGTCCAGCAGCACGATGAACTGGCGCTGCGGGGCGACGTGCCAGTCGTAGTCATAGCCCGGGTCGTTCTTCCGGAAGAGGACCGCCTTCGCCGGGACGGGTTCGGAAAGATGGCCGATGGCCCCGGCGTCCCGGAGTTCGACCTCCCGGTCTTCGAAGTGGCTCTCCCCCTGCTCGTCGGCGTAGACCCGCGTGATGCGCGTGACTTTCATCCCGGTCCTTCGTTCAGGCGATGACGACGGTCAGCGTCTGGCCCGGGCCGACCGTCGTCGCGTCCGGCAGAGCGACGCGCACCCGCCCGCCCGCCCGTTCGACCGTCCGGGCGGCGAGCGTTTTCCCGTTCAGGGTGACGCGCGCCTGCCCCGTCGCCGCCGCCTCCAGGTGAAGCTCCCGGACCGGAACCGTTCCCGCCACGACCTTGATCTCGTTCCGCTGCGTCTTCCCGCTCCGCGTCTGGCGCAGGCTCCCCCACCCTTCCGGCCCGGAGAAAAAGGACCGGAAGTTGTTCGGCGTGTGCGACGGCGCGAAGCGGAGCGTGCGCGCCGGGCCGTCGTACTCGAAGCCCGCCAGCGCGAGCAGGAGCGACCAGTTCGACATCGCCCGGGCGTAGTGGCCGCCGCACTCGATCTCGTTCCACGGGTTCCGGGGGATCGGCGCCCGGGGCACGCCGTCGTAGCGGTCGCGCACCCCCTTGACGATCATGAACGCTTCGTCGATCATCCCTTCGTAGACCATGTGCGCCGCCACCTGGTACTCCACCCCGGTCCAGACCTCGTCCGCGTACAGGATGGTGCCCGCGGGCCTGCCGCCCTTGGGCCAGGCGCAGATGAGCAACCCTTTGTCTTTGCCCCCGGCGAACTTGCGCCAGTTGTGCCGCCAGTTCGTGTGGTCGGTGAGCCAGTTGTATTTGAAGATCGACTTCAGGGCGGTCCGCACGTGCTCTTTGGGCAGGACGTACCCCAGCCCCAGCTGGTGCGCCCACCACTGGCCGATGAGTTGGTCGGCAAGGCAGCCGGGGCCGTACTCGTTCGGACGCTGGGCGTAGTCGGGCAGGTTCTGGTAGAAGTACTCCCCGTTCCAGCAGACGTCCACGAGCTTCTTCTGGCCGCGCTCGAAAATCTCGTGGTACCGCTTTGCCGATGCCGGGTCACCCATGTGCCGGGCCATCTCTTCGCCCGCACGGAGCGCTGCCAGGTAGTACGCGCTGATAAAGGTGTTGACCCCGTGGATGGCGCAGTCATAGGTGTTCCACTGGTCGTCCTCCTGGGTCCCGTCGGGCTGCCCCCCGTGCACCCCCGCGTCGCGGGCGATCAGGTACTCGACCGCGTTCTTGACCCGCGGCCAGTACGTTCTGAGCCACGAGCCGTCGGGGTGGTTCCGCGCCTCGCGGTAGGCCTTGAGGACGCTGCTGGCGTGGCCGTCGCTGAACGGGCGCTCGCCGGTCGGGCGCGGCGGCGACGGGACGTCGGTGCGGTTGTTGACGCCGCCGTCCTCGCGCTGCTGGTGCAGGAAGTCGATGCGGCGCATGTCCCGCTCCAGGTCCGGGAACAGGTAGGCCATCGTCTGTTCGTAGCCCCAGACGTGGGTGCAGGTGGGCTGGCAGCAGCCGTTGGAGCCCTCCCAGCCGTAGATGTCGCCGCTGGCGATGCGGAACACGACGCCGACGTGCCGGATCGTGCTGACCTGGGACGACACGGCGTCGAGCAGCCAGCGCGGGAGGGTGCTGTCGTAGAACGTCGCGCGGAACTGTTCCGTCTTCTTCCGCAGGATCGGGAAGTCTTTGACCAGGGCCCGGGCCACCGCCCGCGCGTCCGGCCACCGGGTGGCGTAGTGGTTGCCCATCCACACCGTCCCTGTGTCGTTGTACTTGTTCGGGTAGTGCCAGGCCAGGAAGAACGGCACTTCCACCGTCTGCCCGGCCGGGACGCGCACGGTCGAAGCCAGCACTCCGTTCACCGTTTTTCCGGCCGGCGTGGGGGCGTTCGGCTTCGCCTGAGCGGGCGTCTGGAAGCGGCCGGTCCTGGCGAACGTTTCCCAGGCCGCCCTCCAGTCATCGAACGCCGGGAGCGCGGTCGGCGCGGGCCCGCTCGTCGCCAGCGCGAGCGTTCCGGAACCGGGCGCCTTCGCCGGCACCCCGGGCGACGCCGTGTACCGCGCCCCCGCCAGTTCGGCGAGCAGACCGTACGCGCGCTGCCGCGCGCCCATGAGTTCCGCCTCGTTCGCGGCTAAGATAGACCCCAGCGCGAGGACGACTTTGCCCTTGCCGACTGGCCGGGTGAGGACGCGCATGCCGCCACGTACCGTGCTTTCTCGGGCGTCGGCGGCGAGCGCCGGGTTCTCCAGGGCCGGGCCGGCGGCACCGGCCCGGACTCCCGTGAAGCGGGCGGGGAGCAGCTCGTCCAGGAGTTCCAGCACCGGGCGGGCGAACGGCAGGTCGCCGAACTCGATCTGGTCCACGTTGATGTGGCCCCACGCCCCCTTCTGCTCATCCACGATCGCGATGCGCGCCGTCTGCCCCCGGAACTCGCGCACGTCCCACCAGGCGGGCAGGAGCTGCTCGTTGTCGTTGCCGGAGGTCGCGCGCACAGTCTTCCCGCCGATGACGAGCCGGATCTGCGTGGTCGCGTGCCGGCCGCCGCCCACCAGGAAGCGGACGTAGCCCCGCTCCACCGTGAACGGTCGGCTGGTCAGGCGGCCCGTGGTGTCGTCGCCGTTCCGGAACGAGTTGACCAGACGCCGGCCGGCGAAGCCCGCCACCCGCTGCTGGCCCGGCAGCGTCCCCTCGGCCGGCGCCGTCCCGAACGCCTCGCCCTCCACCGTCCATTTTTCGTAGCCGTTCTCGAAGTCATCGAACAGGACGTCGGGGGCGAGCGCGGCCGTGTCGGGCGCCCTGCCGCCGGTCGCCCCGGCGTACGCCTGGAGCAGCGGCAGGGTCCTGCCGGAGAAGACCAGCGTGGCGCCGGCGCGCACGGCGTCGCGGGCGGCGCGCAGGGCCGCCTCTCCGAAGTCCGCCGGGGCGTCCTCCAGCCAGACGACCGCCTGCGCCGGCTCCGCAGGCGGCGCGGCCGCCAGCCGGTCCAGTCCTTCCACGGTAAGGTCCGCGGGCCGGTCGATGGGCAGCGCGTTCAGCCCCCCCAGGTTCGCGTTGGTGTAGAGCCGGACCGGGCGGTCCAGCGTCGGCTCGGCGCCGGGCTCGGCGCGCAGGAGCAGGACCGCCGCCCCGCCCTCGCGGCGGACCTCGTTGACGTTGCCGCCGAAGTTGGGGTGTCCGGCGTCCACCTCGTGCGCCACGCGGTTGAAGCCGAACGAGTTGAAACTGCGCGCGGGCCCCATGGCATCGTAGCCGACCGGGTTCTGGAGGAAGCCGGCGAGCGAAACGGTCTGCGCCGCTTTCGTGGGGTTGTGGACCCGGAAGACGAGGCACGCGGCCGGGATGGACGAAAGGTTCGTGTCCAGCGGCGCGAACGGCGTGAAGGCGTTCAGGTCGATCTCGACCGGCAGGGCGGGGTCGCGGAAGCGGAGCGTGGCGAAGGGGTATTCGCCGGTCATCTCGATGCGCCCGATGCGCGGCAGGTCCTCCGGGCCGCCCACCGTCTGGAGCATCCGCGCCGTTTTGCCCACCCGCACCCCGAAAAAGAACGGCACGTAGCCGTCGCGCAGGGTGTTGAAAAGCTGCCAGGTCGTGAACTGGCCGTCTGCGCCGATCTCGACGTTGCCGGTCCCGATGCCGCCGAGCGGCATCCGCGCGTCGGTGTGTTTGTCCGAGCGGTACACGGGCGCCCCGGACGGCCTGCCGAGGGCGCGTTTCCATTCCGCCAGTTCCGCCGCCTCGGCGGCCGCCCGGTCCGGCGAGGCGGCCAGCACCGCGCCCGCGGCGCCCGCGCCGACCAGCGTGAGGAACTCCCGCCGCGTCACCCCGTCGTCCGGCTGCGGGCCGCACCCGCCCGCGCAATCGCACTTCCGCGTCATTTCACCCGTAACCCCTCTTTGGGAAAACTCACCGGCGCTTCGCACGCCCGGCGGTGACCAGAATAACACAAGCGGCCGGGAAACTCAACCGTGACGTGGCGCGCGGCCCCAAGAAGGGATTTGACCTGCCTGCTGCAAAAGATAGCTCAACCGTTGAAACGGAAAGCAGAGAGGCAAACGGAATGACACATTGGCGACGAAAGCAGCAGATGCTTGTCGCGGCGGCGGGATTGGCGGCGCTGGCGGCGGTTCCCGCCTGCACCCGGCAGGCGGATCAGGGCGGCGGGGACACGCCCGCGCCGGCGGCGGGCGGCCAGCCGCCGGCGTCCGGCAAGACGTACCTGATCGGCATGTCGCAGGCGAACAAGGGCGAGCCGTGGCGCCAGGCGATGAACGACCAGATCGACGCGGCGGCGGACAAGCACCAGAACCTCAAAGTCGTCTTCGCGGACGCGGCGCAGAACAATGCGAAGCAGGTCGCCGACGTGGAGAACTTCCTCCAGCAGGGCATCGACCTCTTGATCATTTCGCCGAACGAGGCCGCGCCGCTGACCGACGTGGTGAGCAAGGCGCATGACAAAGGCGTGCCGGTCATCCTGCTCGACCGCAAGATCGTCGGCGAGAAGTACACCACCTTCATCGGGGCCGACAACGTGGAAATCGGGCGGCGGGCGGGCACTTTCGTGGCCGACTGGTGCCAGAAGGAGGGCCACAATCCCTGTAACGTGCTGGAGGTCCGCGGCCTGGAGGGCACGTCGGGCACGAAGGAGCGCGGTGGCGGCTTCCGTGAGGGCATCAAGAAGAACGCGGCGGTCAAGATCGTCGCCAGCCAGAACGCCGACTGGCTACGCGAGAAGGCGATCCCGGTCTCGCGCGCGATGCTCTCGGCCAACCCGGACGCGCACGTGGTCTACGGGCACAATGACCCGATGGCCGAGGCCGCCGTCATCTCCGCCGAGGGCGCGGGCGGCGACTGGGGGAAGCGGCTCTACGTCGGCGTGGACGCCCTGCCGACGCCCGACGGGGGCATCCGCTCGGTGATGAAGGACCGGCTGGACGTGACCTACGTCTACCCGACCGGCGGGGCCGAAGCCATCGACCTGGCCCTGCGCATCCTGGACAAGAAAGAGACCCCGCCCAAGAAGGTGATCCTCGAAACGGAAGAGGTGACGAAAGCCAACGCCGACGCCGTGCTGGCGAAATACGGAGGCAAGTGACGATGCGGAGCAGCAGCAGCAACGTTCTGATCGCCCTCCTGATCGCGCTGGCGACGCCCGCCGTCGCCACGGCCCAGAGCGGCCTGGGGGCCGGCACGCTGGGGAACCTGGCGTTCCCGCGCGGCGGCAAGGTCGCCCACTACTCCTCGTACGATAAGTCGGGCGGGAACGCGGACTTCCGGCCCATCGAGCCGGGCGCGTCCCTCACCCTGGTCGACCACCGGGGCGCCGGCATCGTGCGCCGCTGGTGGCTGACCATCGCCCCGCGGAATAACCGCGAGATCCAGCGCCAGCTCATCGTGCGCTGCTACTGGGACGGCGAGACCGACCCCAGCGTCGAGGTGCCGGTGTCCGACTTCTTCGGCATGGGCTTCGGCGAGTGGCGCGACTTCCAGAGCCTGCCGCTCAACATGACCAGCGGCGGCTACAACTGCTACTGGCCGATGCCCTTCCAGCGGTCGGCGCGCATCACCGTGGAGAACCGCTCCCGCGTACGCATCGACGCCTTCTACTACAACGTGGATATCGAGGCGCACGACCGGCTGCCGCGCGAGGCGCTCTACTTCCACGCCCAGTTCCGCCGCACCAAGCCCACCGTTCCCGGCAAGCCCGTCACACTCCTGGAGACGACGGGCAGGGGCCAGTACGTGGGGACGCTGCTGTCGATGCAGCGCATGCGCGGGCGCGGCCTGGGCTACCTGGAGGGCGACGAGATCGTGTACGTGGACGGCGAAAGGACCCCGTCGATCATCGGGACCGGCACGGAGGACTACTTCTCGTCGGGCTGGTACTACGATACGGGCGTCTACTCCGCGCCCTACCACGGCGTGACGATCAAGGACGACGCCCTGAGCCGCATCAACACGTACCGCTGGCACATCGAGGACCCGATCCCGTTCCAGAAGAGCCTCAGGTTCTATATCGAGCACGGCGGGGTCAACGACGCGCCCAACGTGGACTATACCTCGGTCGCCTTCTGGTACCAGACGCACCCGCACCCCAGGTTCCCGCCGCTGCCCGCCGACCTGATGCCCGTCGAGGGGATCGAGATCCCGAAGATCTCGGGCATCATCGAGGGCGAGTCACTGCGGGCCTCGGCCCGGGCGACCGGGGGGCGCGTGGAAGCGCAGGACATGGGCGGCTTCGCCGGCGACTGGAGCGGCCTGTCGCAGCTCTGGTGGCACCCGACACGGGCCGGCGAGCGCCTGACGCTCACCGTCAACGCCCCCGCGGCGCGCGAGTACGAGATCGTCGGCCACTTCACCCGAGCCCGCGACTACGGCAACGTGCGTGTCCGCGTCAACGGTCGTGCGCTGCCGAACGTCTTCACCGGCTACGGCCCGGACGTGGTGCCGAGCGGCCCCGTCTCGCTGGGCCGCGCCCCCCTGCGCGCCGGCGCGAACGAGGTCGTGCTGGAGGTCGCCGGCAAGGACACCCGCTCGACGGGTTACCTGGTCGGCCTGGACGGCTTCGTGCTACGGCCATGATCCCTTCGGCTCCTGCCTGCCCCGCAAATACCCGCGGGGCAGGCAGCCCCTCGTCTGACTTTGAAATCTCGCCTCGTTAAGCGACCGCCCCAGTTGCGTTGGTGGCAGTCATGGCCGTACTCGTTGTAGTAACCGCCGTGGTATTCCCTGTTTTTCCCTTCGCCCGCCCTTCTACCCGGATAACTGCTTGTCTATCCGACGTCCGCAAACGCACGAAGAGGTAAATCGATAACCAACATGAGCAAGCACCAGAGACTCAAGCCAGGTCAACCAGCATGAAGCAACGTGACACACGGAAGGCGTATGGCTGGGCCTGTATGCTGGCGAGCGCAATGACGCTGGTCAGCATGACATGCGGCGCGCAGGCGCAAAGCCGCGCGCCAGGACGACCGCAAGACCGGGGACCTTTGGGGCCGGTCCCCGGGGTCGGCAAGCGGCTGGCGATGGTCAACGTGATGCAGGGGACCGACTCCGTCCGCGAGTTCAGCCACGGCAACGTGCTGCCGCTGATCAGTGCGCCCTTCGGGATGACCGACTGGTCGGTCCAGAACGTCGGCGGCATCAACGAGCGGTTTTTCTTCCAGTCACGTCGAGCCACGTTCCACGGCATCCGCGCCACGCACCAGCCCTCGCCGTGGGCGGGCGACTACGGCCACTTCTCGATCACCCCGCAGACCGGGCCGGTCGCCCTGGAGACCGCCGCCCGCGCCAGCGCGTACGACCCGGCGGCGACCGTCATGCGGCCGGACTACCTCCGGATCCGCCTGGAGAAATACCGGGTGACCGCGGAGCTGACGGCCTCCGAGCGGGCGGCGGTGTGGCGGGTCCACTTTGACCGGGCCGAGCGGACCGGCCGGCTCGTCTTCGACCTGCCGGGCGACGGGCAGCTGCAGATGAAAGGCGACCGGCTCTGGGGTTACTCGAAGTATCACGGCGGGCCGGCGGCGGGCGACTTCCACTGTTATTTCGTGGCCGTCCTCGACCGCCCCATCACGGGGGGGCAGGCCGTCGGCACCGAGACGGCCCCGGGCAAGGGTCACGGATACGTCGAGTTCGCGACCGACAGCGGCAGGCCGCTGGAGATGCGGATCGCCACGAGCTTCATCAGCCCCGAGCAGGCGCAGGTCAACCTGGACCGGGAGACGGCCCGGGGGTTCGAGGGGGTTCGTACGGCCACCGCCGCCGCCTGGGAGACGCTGATGGGCCGCATCTCCGTCGACGGGAGCCGGGAGCGGAAAGAGACGTTCTACTCCTGCCTGTACCGCGCGCTGAAGTACCCGCGGAAGATCTACGAGCGGAACGCGGCCGGTGAGGTCGTCCACTACAGCCCGTGGAGCGGCAAGATCGAGAACGGGCCGGCCTACACGGACACGGGGCTCTGGGACACGTTCCGGACGCAGTTCCCGCTGTTTTCGATCGTCTATCCCGAGATCTACGGGGAGATCGTGGAGGGCTGGCTCAACGCGTACCGGGAGGGCGGGTGGCTGCCGCACTGGCCGAACCCGGGCGGGTTCCGGGGGATGCCCGGCAACCACGCCGACGCGATGGTCGCCGACGCGATGGTGAAGGGGATCCGGGGCTTCGACTACGAGACGGCCTACGCGGCGCTGCGGAAGGACGCCTTCGAGATCCCCGTGGGCCAGCGCGGGCGGCCGGTCGGGGGGAAGGCGGGGATGGAAGACTACCTGCGGCTGGGATACGTGCCGGCGCGCAGGACGGAGTATTGGGTGTCGATGACGCTGGACTACGCGTACAACGACTGGTGCGTCGCCCAGGCGGCGAAACGGATGGGCAGGGCCGACGACCACCGGGCGCTGATGAAGCGGTCGCAGAACTACAGGAACCTGTGGGATCCGTCGACGGGGTTCATGCGGAGCAAGGACGAGGCCGGCAACTGGACGGAGCGAAACTTCGACCCGTACGCCTGGGGCGGCGCCTACACCGAGTGCGGGCCGTGGCAGGGCAGCTGGGCGGTGCAGCACGACGCGCTGGGGCTGGCGGACCTGACGGGCGGGCCCGCGGCGTTCGGGAGCAAACTGGATGACCTGTTCACCCATCCCCCGATCTTCAAGACGGGTGCGTACAACGGGGTGATCCACGAAATGATCGAATTCGCGGCGGTCGGCATGGGCCAGTACGCGGGGTGCAACCAGCCGAGCTTCCACCTCCCGTACCTCTATTCGGCGATAGGCCAGCCGTGGAAGACGGAGTACTGGACGCGGCGGGCATGCCGGGAACTGTTCAACGCCGGCCCCGGCGGGTTCTCCGGAGATGATGACAACGGGTCGAACGCGTCGTGGTACCTGCTGAGCGCGATGGGGATCTACCCGCTGACGCCGGGGCACCCGAGCTATGTGCTGACGAGCCCGGAGTTCGACTCGGTGAAGATCGAACTGCCGGGGGGGAAGACGCTGGCGATCGAGGCGAAGGGCAACTCGGAGAAGAACGTGTACGTGCGGTCTCGCACGGTGAACGGGAAGCCGTGGACGAAGACGTGGATCTCGCACGCGGAACTGGTCGGCGGGGCGAAGATCGTCAGCGAGATGTCGGACCGGCCGGCCGTGCGGGCGGTGAAGGCGGAGGAACTGCCCTATTCGGCCAAAACCGAACTGGCGGGCGGAAAGTAGACCCTCTACGATCGCCCGTACTCCTGCCCGGTCCCCACGGTGACCGGCAGCCGCGCGGGTTTACCCACTTGTCACCGCCCCTAAACACGGAGCGGTGACTTTTTTGCCGGCGGCGGCGTATCTATAAAGGCTCGCCCGCCGTTCTCGTGATATAGTGAACCGTCGCTTTTCGCTGTTTCCGGGTACTGCGCCACGCCCGGTCGCCCTGTTTCCGTTCCCAGGAGTCGTAGCCCCATGCACCCATTCGATCGCACACGATCCGCGCGCTTTTTGGCGCTCACGCTGGCCGGAATGACCTGCCTTCCCGCCGCGAACGCCGAGCAGAAGCCGCCGGCTCCGGCGGCAGCGCCCGCCGCCGCCGCCGCCACACCGGCGCCCCCTGCCAGACCGGCGAAGATCACACTGGCTTATAAGGCTAAGGTCGGGCAGGTGACCCGCCGTAAGTCGGACGGCACGTTCAAATTCGAAGCCGGCGGTCAGAAGATGACCGTCGAGGCCAAGGAAGTCGGCAAGACGACCGTCACCGCCGTGGCGCCCTCCGGCGACATCACGCTGGAGCGCGAGGTCGAGTCGTCCGAAACCACGTTCAACGGGCAGAAGGCGCCCGACGACGGCAGCAAGGACAAGGAGACGATAACGATCCGCCCCGACGGCACGCTCGTTTCCTATAAGACCACCGAGGACGACAAGGCGCAGGCGAAGACCGCGGCGCGGATGTTCGTCGCGACGTGGCCGGTTTTTTCCAAGACGGCCGTCGGCGTGGGCGATAAATGGAGCCAGGAGTTCAAGGCCGACGCCCAGATGGGGACGGAGGCCGGCAAGGCGGATTATGAGGTGGTCGCCTTCGAGAAGTCGGGGGGCGTGGACGCCGTCAAGATCAAGATGACCTACGCCGAGACCGGCGCCTCGCCCAACATCACCGGCGGCGGATTCGTCTGGGTCGAGACCTCCTCCGGCGACTCGGTCGTCAGCGAATACGATATCGAGAATCTCCCCGTCGGCGAGGGCGAGGAGCGCGCGCTGATCGCCGGGAAGATGCGCGACGAGCGGACTGAGGGCGGCCTGCTGACCAATGCCGCGGTCGCCAAGGACGGCGAGAAGAAGCCCGAGCCCAAGAAGGAAAAGACCATCGACGAGTTGGTCAAGGAGTTCGAAAAGCTCCCGGGCGTCCTGACGCTGTACCGCAAGCGTGAGTCCGGCAAGGATACGATCTACGCCGAGCTGCGCGAAGACCAGCTCGGCAAGCTGATGATGCTCCAGACGACGGCCAGCACGGGCACGTCGGAACAGGTGGTCGCCGGCGACCCCATCAGCGACCTGGTGTTCAAGTTCGTCAAGTCGGGCGACGAGCGGATCCTGCTGGTCACCCCCAACATCGCCTTCCGCGCCAACGACAAGAAGCCGATCGCGCGAGCCGTCCGCCGCTCGTTCGCGGACGCGTACCTGGAATCGTTCAAGGTCGAGGCGCAGCAGGCCGAGCGCAAGAGCCTCCTGATCAACGTCAGCGACCTGTTCCGGGGCGATCTTGCCCAGATCGGTCAGTACTTCTCCGCTTCGTCCGGCGCGCCCGGCGGCTACTCGATGGACCGCGACAAGACGTTCGTCACGTCGGTCAAGAACTTCCCCGAGAACCTGGTCGTCGAGACGCAGTACCATTTCACCCGGGGCGGCGCCCGCCCGGGCGCGGCCGGCGGCGCGACGCTGGCGGACCCCCGAAGCGCGCCCTTCAAGGTCAACTACACGCTGTTCCCGCTCCCCGAGAACGGCTACCACCCGCGCCTCGCGGACGGCCGCGTCGGCTACTTCGTCACCGAGTACCAGAACTTCGATGACGACAGCCGCGACGACATGAAGGTCCGCTACATCTACCGCTGGAACGTCGAGAAGGCGGACCCGTCGGCCAAGGTGTCGGCGCCCAAGAAGCCGATCGTCTTCTGGCTCGACAACGCGATCCCGACCGAGTACCGCGCCGCCGTCCGCGACGGCCTGCTGATGTGGAACAAGGCGTTCCTGAAGATCGGCATCAAGGACGCCATCGTCGTCAAGCAGATGCCCGACGACGCCGACTGGGACCACGCGGACATGCGGTACAACACGATCCGCTGGGTGGCCTCGCCGGACGCCGGCTACGCCGTCGCGCTGTTCCGCGTCAACCCGCTGACCGGGCAGATCCTGAACGCCAACATCACCGTCGACGCCAACATGACGCGCTACCTGAAGCTGGAGCGCAAGAACATGATCGAGCCGTCCGCCGCCTTCGACGCCGGCGCCGGCGTCGAAGCGTCGTCGCTCAAGCCGAGTGCGCTCGCCACCGGCGCGCGCCGCTACGGCCTCGACGACCCGCGCCACTGCACGCTGGCTGCCGAGAAGCGGGAGCAGGCCTGGTTCGGCTACACGGCGCTGTCCTTACTGGCCCCCCTCGGCGCCCGGATCAGCGAGACCGACTATATCAACGGGTTCCTCCGCGAAGTCGTCGCCCACGAGATGGGCCACATCATGGGCCTGCGCCACAACTTCATCGCCTCGACGGAATCCACGCTGGACGAGCTGAAGAACCCGGCCCGGGTCCAGAAGCTGGGCATCACCAGCTCCGTGATGGACTACAACGCGTTCAACGTGTCGGCGCTCAAGACGAAGGGCGTGGACTTCTACTCGCAGACCATCGGCACGTACGATACGTGGGCCATCGAGTATGGCTACACGCCGATCCCCGGCGCGGGGACGCCCGAAGCCGAGCTGCCGAAGCTAAAGCAGATCGCCCGCAAGACGAACGTGCCCGGCCACGCCTACCAGAGCGACGAGATCGCCGACCAGTTCGACCCCCTCGTCGCCCGCTTCGACCTGGGCAAGGACCCGCTCGCGTATTGGGCCAGGATGCTCCAGACCAGCCGCTACCTGCTGGTCAACCTGGACAAGCGGATGCCCAAGAACGGCGAGTCGTACTGGGAGTTCACCAAGGCGTTCGGCCGACTGCTGAACGTCCAGGCCCGCGCGGCCGGTACCGCGAGCCGCTATATCGGCGGCCTCCACGTCAACCGCAACTACAAGGGCGACGTCGGCGAGAAACCGACCCTGGTCCCCACCCCGGCGGCCAAGCAGAAGGAGGCGCTGGCCCTGCTGAACACCTACGTCTTCAGCCCGACCGCCTTCTCCTTCCCGGACCGCTACTACACCAAACTGACCAGCAACCCGAACGGCTTCGAGAGCTTCGGCGCCACGCAGGACTTCCCGGTCCGGGACCAGATCGCCGGCATCCAGCGCGTCGCCCTGCGGCGCCTGTTCGCGCCCGCCGTGCTCGGCCGCGTGGCGAACAATGAGTTCAAGATGGGCGGCGATCCGGCCAGGGCCCTGACCATGCCGTACCTGTTCAACAGCGTCGGCAGCACGGTCTGGACCGAGCTGGGGGCAAAGCAGAACATCCCCACGCTGCGCCGCCAGCTCCAGCGAAACCACCTCGATACGATGATCGAGATGTTCGTCAAGCCGGGGGCCGGTACGCCTGAGGACGCCAAGATGCTGGCCTGGGACCAGCTCCGGCAGCTCAAGACCCGGATCGCCGCGGCCAAGGCGGCGCCCGCCCTGGACACGTACACCCGCGTCCACCTCGATGAAGCGCTGAACCGCGTGAATCGGACACTGGACGCCAAGGTGATGATCGGCGGCGCCGAGCCGACCGGGGCGAGCCTGCTCCAGATGCTGCTCGGGGCGCAGGCACAGGCGGCCGAGCAGAAGCCCTAGGGCGGAACGACAAAAGAAAGGCCGCGCGGCGAATGCCGCGCGGCCTTTCTTGTCCGGGGATTGCCGAGGCATGGGCGTGCCTCGGCCGCTTCAACGCCTCGCCTTCGCGTGCCACGCTTCCAGCACCACGCGTTCCCGTTCCGGCTTCAATCCCGCCCGCCACTCGTGCTCCGCCGGACGGGATTGCGCCCACGTCAGCGTGTCGCGCACGGTGTCGGCGAGCGGGCGGAAGGTGAGGCCGTCGGCGACGCCTTTGGCGCAGCTCACCGAGGAGAAACCGGCGTACTCCTCGGTCTGCGGCACGTACAGCGGGAGGTCGCTCCAGGCCTCGACGGCTTGTTCTTCGAGGAACGCGGCGTCCACCCAGGTGAAGGCGGCGTCGCTGCCGCTGACGGTTTTGCACGTGTCGAGCAGCGACCCCATCGTCAGCGAGTAGCCCGGGCCGGTGGCGTTGTAGATGCCGGTCCTGCCGGCCTCGATCAGGCGCACGTTCCACTCGGCCAGGTCCCGCACGTCGATGAACTGGACGGGAACCCCGGGACCGTGCGGCGCGAGCACCTCGCCGCCCCGCGCCACCCGGCCGGGCCAGTAGGTGAAGCGGTCCGTCGGATCGTGGGGGCCGACGATCAGACCGGGACGGATGTTGAGCACCCGGCCCGGCATCGCCTGCTCCGCCGCCTGCTCGCAGAGCGCTTTGAGCGGCCCGTAGGTCTCGCCCGTGACCTCCTCGACCGTCTCGTCTTCCAGCGTGCCTACCGGGGCGCTCTCGCTTGTGCCCGGAGTCCGGTTCTCGGCGTAGACGGAGATGCTGGAGATAAACGTGTAGTGGCCGACGGAGCCGGCGAGCCGTTCCGCGGACTGTCGCACGACGCGCGGGAAGTAGCCGCACGTGTCGACCACGGCGTCCCACTGCCGCCCGCGCAGCGCGTCCAGGCCGCCGTCGCGGTCCCCGCGCAGCTTCTCCACCTGCGGGAACAGTTCCGGGTTGTGCTGCCCGCGGTTGAAGAGCGTGACTTCGTGGCCGCGCGCGAGCGCCGCCTCCACCAGGGCACGGCCGACAAAAACGGTGCCACCGATAATCAATAGCTTCATGCGTTCCTCTCCTGGGCGCTGCGACGCCGGCGCGACCTGTATTCGCAGTGGAACCCGACGCTTTCGCGTTGACTGCTAAACCGTCAGGCGGGTACACGGCCTTTCTTGGCGGATAACAATGGGTTATAATAGAGCGTAAGCACGCAGACACGCTCGGAGTCGTATTCTGCGGCAACAGGGGGTGGTGTTTCGGGATGTTCGCACTGAATTTTTATAACGACCTGTACGGCGACGCGCTGCGCAAGGGGCGCAAGTCCGCCACGATCCGGCTGGGCGACAAGTCGAGCAAGTACCAGACCGGGCAGATCGTCTGGGTCACCATCGGGCAGCGCTTCGGGCGGCACCACAAGCTGTTTACGGCGATCCTGGACGAAGTCGAGGTCAAACCGATCCGCGAACTCTCCCCGCGCGACATCCAGCGCGAGAACCCGGAATTCCGCGCCCAGGACGACGTGCTCGGCCTGCTGTCGCGCGTCTACGACCGCCCCGTCACCCCGGACGACATTGTCACCATCATCTACTTCTCCCCTATCGACGAGTACGGCCTGGAAGGCGTTTCGATCGGCTGAATCGGCAATGGCGCCGCCGCCGCTCACTTCCAGTTGCCGATGAGGATGAACGGCGCCCAGTAGTACGGGTGCGCGAAGGGCGCCTTCGGGTCCGGCGCGAACGCCGTCCCGCCCCCGTTCGCCGGTCCGACCAGCGCCGCCCCGCGCCCGTCCCCGGCGCCGTCCGGGAGGACTGCCGTGCCGGTCAGCAGGGCGACCTGGGCCTGGCGCAGCGCCTCGACCTTGGGCGTCCCGGGTCTGGCCTGGCGGATGCGGTAGAACGCCTGCATCAGGACGCGCGTGCTCTGGTCCGCCACGGGCCAGAGCGTCGCGAGCACCGCCTTCGCTCCCTGCCGCTGCGCGAGCATGCCGAAGCCTTCGACCTCCTTGCCGTCGGCCCCCGCCCCGCCCGTCGCCGTGTCGCAGGCGGAAAGGGTCAGGAGCTCCACGCCGTCGAAGACGTCGGGCAGGTTCTTGACCTGTTCCAGCGTCAGGTGGCCCCCGTCACCCAGCAGCAGGAAGGAGTCGGTCTCGTTGCCCGGCCGGAACTGGAAGTGCGAGGCGATGTGGACCAGCGGATAGCCCTGCCGCAGCGCGGCAAGCATCGTCTCCTCCGTGAACCCTGCGTCCATCTTCACGACGCCCTTCAGAACGGCCCCGGTGCCGCCGACGATGCCTGCCAGCTCATCGGCCACGCCGGGAAGCGCGGTGAAGGTGCCGTGCGCCTTGGAGACGCCCAGGCCCAGTGCCTGCCATTCCGGGCTGACCGGGTCCTTGAGGCGCGCGTTGCTCGCCGGCGTGAATAGGCTGGTCTTATACCGCTCGACGAGGTACTTTTCGCCGTCGTGCAGCGCGCCGACCGGCAGGTAGCGCAGCGTCCCGTCCAGCGACCACATCAGCGTCTCGGCCCTCGCCCCCTCCAAACTCTTCGCCACCGGCCCCACCAGGATGCGGTACAGTTCCTGGGCCAGGGGGCGCGGGTCGCGCCGCGGGTCCTGGAGCGCCTGCCGGAACGCCAGCGCCTTGCGGTTCAGTTCCGCGGCCGGGATCGCGTACTCGCCCGACGTCTGCGTGTCCGGGGTGACCAGGATGACGCGGTAGCGGTCCGGCCCGACCAGCGTGTACAGCGCGACGGCCCCGCCGCCCAGTTCGCGCAGGTCGCTCTTGAACGCCTGCGCCTCCCGGACCTGGAACGCGCGCTCGCCGCCGCCCCCTTGACCGCCGGCGGCGAACTCTCTGGACAGGGCTTCGAGGAACTGCTGGAACTTCCGGTTCGCGACCGTCAGGTCCGCCTCCAGCGCGGCGAGCCGCTTCTCCTCCGCGTCCGTGCGCGGCCGCTTCGCGCGGAGCGCCCCGCGCTCCGCCCCGATGGCGGTGATGCGGTCGGCGATCTCGTGGTAGCGCTTCTCGCGCTCCGCCTCGCCCGGCGTCAGATCGGCGCGCCCGTTCAGCGCGTCCGCCTGCGTCGCGTCGCTCCGCACGAACGCGAAGAACTCCTCTTCTTTGAGCAGGCCCAGCACCTGCTGCGCTTCGGGAAGGCGCCCCTCGGCGATCAGCAGGTCGGCCAGTTCGCGGTAGCTGTCCGTGCGCGTCGCGAGGTAGCTCTTCTGCGTCTCCTTGTCCAGCCGCTTGAGGTTGCCGCGCACGTCCTGGTAGGCGTTCACTGCCTGCTTGCCGTAGAAGACCGCAAGGCGAGCCCTTCCGCGCGCCTTCCACACGGACATGAGGGCGCTCAGCGTGGTCCCCTCGCTGCCGCGGTCCTTCACCTCGCGCCGGACGATCAGCGACTGCTCCAGCGTCGCGGCCGCCTTCTCGTACTCGCCGCGCGCGTGCAGCAGCCTGCCCTGGTTCTCCAGGACCACCCCCTCGCCGTCGCGGTCGCTCAGGCCGCGCATTATCGCCAGCGCCTGGCCGTAGTGCGCCGCCGCCCGGTCGTGGCGCCCCAGATACGTTTCGGCACGCCCCAGATTGCTCAGCGCGCCCGCCTCTCCGCTCCGGTTCTTCACCTCGCGGTGGATGGCGAGCGCCTGCTCGTAGAGCGCGACAGCCCGGTCGTACTGTCCGGCTTCGGCCGCGTTGCGGCCCAGGTTGTTCAGCAGGCTTCCCTGGGGGTAGCGCACGTTGGACGCCCGCAGCAGGGCGAGCGCCTGCTCGAAATACGGCTTCGCCTTGTCGTGGCGCCCGAGCGCGCTGTAGGAGACCCCCAGGTTGTTGAGGGCGACCGCCTCGCCCGACACGTTCTTTTCCGTTTGGCGCACGGCCAGCGCCCGTTCGTGGTACAGGATGGCCTCATCGAACCGGCTGAGACCGTCGTAGCTGTACCCCAGTCCCGTCAGGGCTCCCCCTTCGACCAGGAGACTCTTCGCCTCGCGGGCGACGGGAAGGGCCCGCTCGTAGAGCGCGATAGCGCGCTCAAAGCGGCCCTGGTCGCGGTCGGTGTCGGCCAGATCCAGCAGGGCGCTGCCCGTGCCTTCCAGGCTCGCGTTCTTCAGCGCCGGGTCTTTGATCTCCCCGGCGATGCGTGCCGCCTCTTCGTAGTACGCGACCGCCGGTTCGGGCCGCCCCTGGTTGAAGCGGGCAGCCCCGAGGAAGAACAGGGTGTACGCCGCGTTCGCCCGGTTCCCGACCTTTCGGTGGATGGCGAGCGCCTGTTCGTAGCACACGACCGCTTGCTCGTACCGGTCCATCCGGCGGTAACAGCGCCCCAGCGCGTCCAGCGCCGCCGCCTGCCCCGGACGATCCTTGAGCGCGCGGCGCAGGATCAGCGCCTCGCTGTAGGAGGCGGCCGCTTCCCGATAGCGGCGGAGTTCATAACTGGCGCTCCCGGAAAGCTCCAGGCCGAGGGCCGCGTCCTTGGGCCGATAGAGGCGGTCGATCGCCACGGCGGCCCGGTAGCGCGGTATCGCCTCGCCGTAGCGCTTTTGTTCCTGGAGGCGCTGCGCCCACGCGAACTGCAGGTCCGCCCGGGCCAGCGCGAGCGCTTTCCGTTCGGCGGCCCGGGGGAAGGCGGTCCGTTTGGATTCGAGCAGGCGCAGGCCCTGCGCGAACTGCCCGGCCGACTGGTAGACCTGCGCCAGGTGGACGACGTGGACGACGTTCTTCGGGGCGAGCGCGATGGCCTTCTTGAAATGGAGGACGGACTCGGCACGGCGCCCGGATTTGGCCGCCGCCTGCCCCTTCCGGTCCCACGCATCGGCGGCGGCGCGTTTCTGCCCCGCTTCCGGCGCTCGCGACGCGGCCGGAGCGTCGGCGGCGAGCGCGCCCGGCGGCAGTGCGGCGCAGAGAACGCCCAGCAAGGCGACTACCTGTCTGACACGACTCACGTGGGGGAGTATCCTTTTAACCGCGCCGGAAACGGGCCCCGCGCACTGGCGCGGGGCTTCGCTGGCACCCTCGGCAGAAACGCTACCGGGACAACGTCCAGGTGGTGCGGACGCCCGACGTCATCTGGACGACCCGTGGTCCCCAGGCCCGGAAACTCCCGTCGTCGAAGTTCGCGCGGGCATACAGGGCGTACGAGCCGGGGTTCGCGTAGCCCGAAACGTTCCCGTACGGGCCCACCGTCGCGGAGAACCGGCCGTTCACGTAGACGCTGATATACCAGCCGGTGCGGTTGTCGATCACGAAAGTGCTGCTGCCGCCCCGGGTCTTGGTGCCGCCCTTTTCCGCGGGGGGCGTGCCCACGCCCTGCCGGGTGTTCTTGGGCATCTCCGTCTTGATGTTCCTGTCGGCTCCGCCGCCACCCCCGCGCATCACCCTCGACCGGTCGGTGAAGCTGTTCCCCTTCTGCGCCTGCACCTCCGGCGAGGCGGCGAGGAAACCGGTAGCGGCGAGCGCGGCGGCAAGGACAGAAACAACGGCCAATCTTGGCTGCATGATCGGGCTCCTTTTCGGGCACGGTTTCCGGCCGCCCCGCGTGTCGAAATCGCTGCGTTCTCTTCTGCGGTATGGGCTGTAAAATCGGGATGGCGTTTTCTTCGAGCGTCGCGTTCTCTCCTTCTCGCTCCTTATTTCATGCCGGGTTCCGTAGGAGCCGCTATGACGTTGACGTAGACGGTGTGGGTCGCCCAGTCCTCCGCGGGCGCCGCGAAGCTGGCCTGCCCCCGCGTGCGCGTGCCGAGCGTCGCGCTCATCAGCAGCCGGCCCAGCGGCGTCTGCGCCTCGCGCGCTCCCCGGGCGCCGCCCGCCGGCGCGCCGCGCGTCTGGAGCGTCGACGCGTCGATCAGCGGGCTGAAGTCGGCCGGCTCGCGCGTCGCGATCGCTTTGTACATCTCCTGGCCGAGCGGCTCGGTGATCACGAACACGTACGGCAAGCCGCCGGGCAGTTTGGGCCGGAACCAGGCCCGCTTTTGCGGCGCGTTCTGCTGGCTCGCTTCGATGGTCAGCAGGTTGGAGGTGGGGACGGACGGGTGCGGCCAGACCGGCCCGATGGTGCCGTCGGCGCGCAGGTTGAGGATGGTGACGTAGGCCGGGAAGAGGCCGACGTTCCGGACCTCCAGGGCGACGTGGGCGCCCAGCGGGAGTTCCACCTGCGCGCCACCGGCCGCGGCGGCGGCTGGCTTGTCCCCGAGCACCTGCTTGACGAAGCCGCGCTCGTCGGTCTCGACCTCGACGGGTACCAGTCGGAACTCGGCCCTGATCTCCGGGGCGGCGGGCTGGTTGTCGATCTCGGTGAGCAGTTTGCGCCTCGCCTCGCCTTCCAGGGCCTCGCGGACCAGGTCCGGTGCGCGCGGCCCGTCGGGGATCGACCGGACCAGGGTCCCGTTCAGCCGCTCCACCAGGATCGTCTTCGGGTCCGGCGCCGCTTCGCCGCCGCGCACGGAGGGCGGCCCGCTCGCCGGGGTCCGGAGCCGGATGTCCCAGCCGCGCGTGGCCGCCGAGGCTCCCGCCTTCGCCGTCGTCGCGAGCGACCGCTTTTCCAGATCACCCAAGGCTTCGAGGATGGCCGCCTTGCGCGGCGAGTCGCCCAGTGCCGCGGCGTCCACGCGCAGCGGGTTGTCGGGGAAGCGGCGCTCGGTGACGATGGCGCGGGCCGCGCGGAGTTGGTCGGCCGGCACCGCCGGCGCCCCGACCACCTTCAGCACCGACGTGGTCGCCTCCACCTGGGTCAGCTCGGCGGTCGCCCGGGGCGTGGCGCTCTTGAAATCCTTGGTGCCCGGCGGGTACAGGGCGACGCGCGACCCGGGCGTCATGCCCTGCAGGCGGCCCGCGCGCAGGACCGGGTACGGCTTGCCGCCCGCCCCGGTCCGGACGTCCACCAGGATCGACGGCTCCGGGCGCAGCGCCCGCCCGTTCAGCAGAACGGTATCGACGGTACCTTCGATCTGGGGCGTCTGCCCCGGCGCCTTCCGGGCCATCAGGGTCATCACCACGTCGAACAGGTCGCGGTACGTCGCCGCGCCGGTGGGGCCGACCGCGCTCTGCGCCAGCGCCTTCATCAGCGCATACGAGAGCGCCCCCATCGGCTTGCCCTGGTCGTCCTCGGTCTCGGTCGCCACCTCGTCGCTGCGCGTCGCCGAAAGCGCCACCACCCCCGCCCCGGCCAGGTCCGCGCCGTCGGTCAGGCCCGTCCCACTCCCCGCCGCCCCGCGCGTGACCGTGGGCAGCAGACTGCGGTCGCCCTCCCACTGCCGCCCGCGCACCAGCATGCGCCCGCCACGCGTGTTGGTCCCGGAAAAGCAGCAGTCGAACGTGAGGAAGGCGCTGCCGGGGCGCTTGCGCTTCAGGGCGTCGATCAGGTCCCCCATCTCGTCGTCGCGGATGTCGTTCTTGCCGTCGCGACTGGAAACGTAGTCCGACGGCACCAGCGTCTCGTCGAGCCCGTCGATCTCCTCGCCCTTCTCGTCGTCGGGCGTCTGCGCGCCGTGGCCGGAGTAGTGGAAAAAGACCACGTCGCCCTCGCGGGTCGGCTCGACGAGGAAGGCGCGGAACGCGCCCGTGATCCCCGCGCGCGTCGTCTCCTTTTTGGTGGCGAGCACCCGGATCTCCTCGGGCTTGAACCCGAACTTGGCGATCAGGACCTGCTTGATCCGGTCCACGTCCGGCTTCGTGTTCAGGTCCCACCAGCCCAGTTTCGTGTTCGGGCGGGCGTACCCGTTGACGGCCACGAGGAGCGCCCGCTTGCGCGGCGCGGCGGGGGCCGGCGCCGCGGCCTCGGTCGGGGCGGGCACCGACGGCGCCGGGAAGAGGGATGCCGCCGCGATGGCCGCCGGCACGGCCGCGAGAGCGCGGAAGCGTCTCATCGCCGTGGCGCCGCGCCCCACACCGGGGGCGCGGCCGTGGTCAGGGCACGTCTACGGGAGCGGGTAGTCATGACGTGTTCTCTCCTGGGTGCGCTCGCTCCGCTTCCTGCGTCGCGCTTGTCCGTCTACGACCGATACAGGTCTCTCTGCTGATTATACGGCATGCAGACACACAGAACCTGCCGGCGGTTGCAGAGCGCAACACCGGGAAAGCAGAGAAAAGGCGCCGAACGGCGGCGTGTCCTGTTCGTCGCGCCTAAAATGCGGCCACGCGCGCTACCAACCGTACATCTACCGCCCGGTCCTGGTTCAACGACTCGCAACGGGGACAGCGGAACAAATGCGGTCAAAGCGTGCTTAGACCGCGCGGTATAATACAGGCGATCACCGGGCGCGGTTCAATTCAAAGTTCGGCCACCGGACACGACCGGAGGGGCGAGGTGCCAGCAAACATCTACTTCTATGTCCCGGCGGCCGACGACGGCCCGGACCGCGAGGACGTGGCGGAGGAGCTGGAGGCGTTCTTCGGGACCGCGGCCGAGGACTGCGGTGCCGGTGCCGGTGCCGGCGGGTTCAACCTCGACTACGAGCTGACCGACTGCGAGGACCCGCACGCCTGGGCCGACCGCCTCAAGCCCTTCTTGGCCGGCCTCGGCGCACCGCCGGGGACCGCCTTCACCGTGTTCCCGGACGGCTGGGAGTTGGGGATGGAGTGGCGGAGCGTCTGCGTGTACGGTGAGGACCGGCGCCGGACCGACGACCCGGTCCGGGCGGTCAGCGGCATCACCGAGCGCTGCCCCTGATTGGTGGCGGGGCCGAGGCCGAACTAGGCGCTGCACCGGACGCTGCTGCTGCCGGTTCTTGTCGTCCGGCTTCGCCCGCGCACTCTGTCGCCGGTAGCGAGTTCCTCGCACCGCTGAACTTTGTCGTCAGGCACACAAAACGAACGGGAGCCGTCATGGAGTTCCTGACCGATTTCCTTGAATGGGTATGGGCGCGCCATCACAACGTACTGAGCTGGTACGTGCGCCCCCTCTTCATTATCCCGTTCTGCTATTTCGCCTATAAGCGAAACCTCGTGGGCATCCTCCTGACGCTGCTGATTCTGCCAACAAGCTTGTTCTGGTTCCCCACACCAGAGCGGCCCGACCCGAAGGTGGTGGAATACCTGGCCTGGGAGCGGGAATTCGTCACGGGTGGAGATCTCGGCGCCAAGCTCGTGTTGATACTCCTCGTGACCGCGTTCTTCTTCGCTCTGGGAGCAGCGTTCTGGAAGCGGAGGTACTGGTATGGCCTGGCCGCCCTTAATGCGGGGACGCTCCTGAAGGTCGTCTGGAGCGTAGCCTTCGGAGGGGAACGAGGTTGGGCATCCCTGTTGCCATCCGTCGTGACGCTCGTGGTGTGCAATGGAATCATCATCGCCGTGATGAAGTGGCAGTCACGCCGTGCGCTGCGCAGCCGGCCGGTTTAGCCTTGACGCCGAAGCACGTCGCGTCTACTCGCGAAGGCTCTTGCTCCTCCATGCTGAACAGTACCCAAGCGGCCTAACACAGGTTGCAGGCGACTCGCCCGCCCCGGCCGGGCAAGCAGGTTTCCGATCGGGAGGCGAACATGAAACTGCTCAACGACATCCATCACCTGACATTCCTCACTGCCGACATGGACCGTCTGATTGCCTTCTACGAGCGGGTCTTTGGGGCAGGGGTGACCGTTGATCTGGAGGAAGAGGGTCTGCGCCACGCCTTCATCGAGGTCGGCCCGCACACGGTCTTGCACCCGTTCCAGGTTCCCGGTGTCCAGCCGCCGCCGCCCCAGCCGATGTTCCAGCGCGGGCGCCTCGACCACTTCGCGCTCAACGCGGCGAGTGAGGAGGCGTTCCGCGAGCTACGCCAGCGCGTCATGGCCGAGGGGGCGGGAGACGGCGTGGTGACGGACATGGGTTCGCTGCGGATCTTCAGCTTCACCGACCCGGACGAGGGCCGGCACGAGGTGGTCTGGATCAAGCCGGGCGTCCCGGTCGAGGCCGGCCTGAGGCGCGCCGACTGGACAACGCTCGGGATAGACTGACCGACCCAACCTGGTGTTGCATCGGACGCGGATGCCGCCGGTGTGGGTTTATCGAAGGGCTTGCCGTTCGCGCCGGTGAATCTGGGCGTTGGGCCGCACGCATACGGTGTCCAGCACGACATTTGTGAGACGCACTACGTGGAGTCCGTCACGCCCATGCACATTCTTTCCGTCGATCTACAGAACGATTTCGCGGTCGAAGGCGGCGCGCACTATCAGCCTCGCCCCTGCGTGCCGTTCCTGCGCGACACGTTTCTTCCTTTCGTCCGGGAACGCGGCTACGCCGTCGCCGAAATCGTCTCGGACTACCGGGCCACAGCGCCCGCGACCGACCGGCCGGTGTGTGTGCCGGGCGAATGGGGCTACCAGTCACTCATCCCCTCCGACGTGAAACGCTCCCCGGTGTGGGTGAAGGCCGCGCCTTCCCCGGCATGGGTTCGGTCGGGCGCGGGACGCGCGGAGCAGCCGCCGGGTGCGCCCTACCACGATCCTCATGCCTTCAGCGCGTGGCTCGCCGAAACCATCGGACCGCCCACGCCGGACAAGCCGGTCGTGCTGGTGGGATTGACGCTCGAAATCTGCGTCCTCAGCACGGTTCAAGAGCTGCATTATCGCGGGTATCGGGCACGGGTCTTGTTTGAAGGGGTGGACGCCTATTCCGGCGATCAGGGCCACAAGCGCGCGCTCTTCGACACGCTCTTTCCGTTCTGGGGCGACGGCGTTTCGTGGCAGGACGTGCAGACCGAGAGTCGGTAATACCTACCGCACCGGCGAGCCGAGGGGGTGGCCTGGGGGCGGGAGCGGGAGCCGTTCGATGGCCGCATGGTCCTGGACGGTGACTCGCTGCACTTCAAGGGAGAAGCGGTCCGGAAACTCGACGCCCAGGGCAAGCTGGTCCGCATCGAGGGTACGTTGCAGGTTGACACGGCAGACCCACGTGGAAACCGGAGATTTTTCATCGAAGTGGATCGCGCCGAGTTTATCGACCGCGTTTCCAGCTTGTTCGTCTGGGACGCGAAACATCGTTTCGACAAGTGACCAGCCGCTCGGGTCGCGGCGGGGCATGCGTAGACCGCGCGGCCTGGCGTGGCCTTTGGCGGCAGCCAGATCGGGGACGGCGGTGTCTTGTAAACTCACGACGAAGAAGTTGCTGTACCGCTCCTGGGAAGTTGTCACCTCGGAGGGCTGGTTCCAGGTCGAGTACGACGGGCGGACCTGCGGCTATGAGTCTGTCCTCGTGCAGGGGGAGGTCGCCGTCAGCACGCCGAGCCTCTTGTGGTTCGTCCCCCGCTTCGAGTTCCGGGTGGGGTCGCTGCCGGCGTCGCTGGACGTGCGCGTCTGGCCGTGGCTGGCGCTGCGCTCGGCCCGGCTGACCATCGACGGGCGGGTCGCTTATTCGGAAGGCAGTTCTGTTGCCCGGAGGTCCCGGACGAAGCGCGGGGCGATCTGACCGACGCTTGCCTGCACCAAACGTCAAAGCACCGGTAACATGTATGGTCGTTAGACGGCAACCTCCTGGCAGCCGTGCGTGTCTGATGCGGGGGGGCGCGATGACGTAGTCCCTGTTGCGCGCAGGTCCGGTTGGGTCGTCGTGATCTGTGGGCGCTTGCCGACGCGGCGGCTCCCCGGAAAAGGAGAAAGAAATGAGAACGGGTACCCGGATAGCGTTTCTGCAACTGGTCGAGACCCTGGTGAGGGCCGGCGTCGGCCTGCTGTTGGGCTGCATCGGCTTCTTCGTGATTCTCACGGCCTTTTACCTGTTGGCAAATGCCGACTTCATCTTTCTCAGCGGGTCGGGGGTGGTCTTCTCCGTGAGTTTGGCTATAGGAGGCCTACTGCTCTGGTTCGCCAGTAAGCTCCTGAACGGTCTTATCAGACGAGGACCATCGGCCTGAATTTGATGCCCTGCCGGCGCGCTCTTCAGGCGGTTCCTGCGCCTAAAAACTGGGAACCGTTGTTTCCTTTTCTTTGTTACTAATAATAGTTGCGTAGTTAGGAAAGGAAACACAGACCATGCGAATACAGTCCGGGATGCTCGTGCATCTAGGCTTCGGCAAGTACGTGCGCTCCGATCAGGTCACGGCGGTCGTCCCCATCGAGGAGGACCGCGGGCCGGGCCGGCGCACCTTCGTCCATCTCGAAGATCGCGTCAACCCGCTCGTCGCCTCGCGCGCCGAGGACTCGATCATCCGCGACCTGGTGCAGGAGCCGCGGGAGGTCACGCAGTCGCGCCAGCAGCAGGAGATCCTGCGCGACCTGCTCGAAGACCTGAACAACGTCAACAAGACGGTGCGGCGCATCAGCCGCGACGAGGGCGGGCTCGATCTCGACCGCCTGGAGCGGCGCATCCGCGAGGTGCTCCAGGAAGACCTGCTCCTGCAGGCCGCTTAATACGACGGCCACTGCACTGCCGACCTCGTCGCCGACATCGTCTTTCGCGGGTCGCGCGCGAACCCTGTTCTGCAAGGGACAGGGTTTTTTATTACTTGCTCTAGGCGCCCGGGAATGCCGGCGCGTGAGAGTTCGAAGTGTTGGAACACCTCGCCACAATAAAAGCGCGTCCTCGCGGACGCAATGCCACGTGCCGCCGTGCTTTCTGTTCTGTCCCGCAGGACACCTGTCCGGAGGAGCGGCTCTCCCGATACCCCGGCACCTTGACGCCCTGTCCTAGCGCTCTGCATACACCTCCATCCCTCGCTCCAGGTGCCCCACCTGCGATACAATAGACACATGGCAACCGACGAAACAGCGATCACCGTCATCGGCGCGGGCATGGCCGGGAGCGAGGCGGCGTGGCAGGCGGCCAACCGGGGCGCGCGCGTCCGGCTCGTGGAGATGCGGCCGACGAAGATGACGCCAGCCCACCACACCGACAAGGCGGCCGAGATCGTCTGCTCCAACTCCTTCAAGAGCAACCTCGTCACCAACGCCTCGGGCCTGCTCAAGCGGGAGATGCGCCGGCTGGGCTCGCTCATCGTCGGCTGCGCGGACGAGACGGCCGTCCCCGCGGGCGAGGCGCTCGCCGTGGACCGCGACGCCTTCTGCGAGGCCGTCACCGCGCGATTAGAGGCGCACCCCAACATCGAATTCGTGCGCGACGAGGCGACGGACCTCCCCGACGACGGCCAGGTCGTCATCGCCAGCGGCCCGCTGACCTCGGACGCGCTCGCCGCCAAGATCGGCGACCTGACGGGGCGCTACGACCTGTACTTTTATGACGCCGTCGCGCCCATCGTGGACGCTTCCACCATCGACTATGAGAAAGTCTTCCGCGCCTCGCGCTGGGGCCGCTCGTCCGACAGCTCCGGCGACGACGCCGCGTATCTGAACTGCCCGATGGAGAAGGACGAGTACCTCGCCTTCCACGCCGAGCTGGTCAAGGCCGAAAAGGCGCCGGTCCACGACTTCGAGGACATCAAGTACTTCGAGTCGTGTCTGCCCGTCGAGGAACTCGCCGCGCGCGGGCCCAAGACCCTCGCCTTCGGGCCGCTCAAGCCCGTCGGGCTGGAAGACCCCAAGACCGGCCGGAGGCCCTACGCCGTCATCCAGTTACGGCAGGAAAACCGGGCGGCCACCTTGTATAACCTGGTGGGGTTCCAGACCCGGCTCAAATGGGGCGAGCAGAAGCGTATCTTTCGCATGATCCCCGGGCTGGAGAACGCGGAGTT
>CADCTO010000495.1 GCA_902805585.1 uncultured Armatimonadota bacterium
CGCGTCCGGGATCGCCTGCGTCGAGATGAGCTCCGGCTACGGCAAGCGTCTGATCCACCCGGACAACGAGGGCGGAGCGGCCGCGGCGGTGGCGTACCTGGTGGGGCTCGGGCATCGGCGGATCGCGCACTGGCGCGGGGGCGTGAGCGGCAACTACGCGAGCGTCCACCGCCAGAGCGGGTTCGTGGCCGCCGTCGCCGGCCACGGCCTCCGTTCGGAAGACTGTCCCGTGCTGGGGGATGTGGATTCCGTAACCGCGCTGCTGCGGCGTCCGCCGGCCGAGCGGCCGACGGCCCTGTTCGCGTTCAACGATTACCAGGCCTTCATGGTGCTTGACATCGCGCGCGGCCTCGGCTTGCGCGTCCCCGACGACCTGTCGGTCGTCGGCTTCGATGACGGCGTACTCGCGGAGGCGGCCCGCCCGATGCTGACCACCGTTCGCAACCCGCTGGAAGAACAGGCACTGGCCGCGATCACTGTGCTTCAGGCGTTGTGGCGTGGCGAACCGGAGCCGCCCATCCCGCCCGCCGTGCCGACGCGCCTCGTCATCCGGGATTCCACGGCCGCCCCTGCGGCCGCGTGACCGACTGTCCGATCATCGTTGTTCGGAATAGCTCAAGGAGGAAGCATGCACCGAAAGGCATTCACACTCATCGAACTGCTCGTCGTCATTGCCATCATCGCGATTCTGGCCGCCATCCTCTTTCCCGTCTTCGCCCGTGCGCGGGAGCAGGCGCGTAAGACCGCCTGCCTGTCCAACCTGAAGCAGATCGGCACGGCGCACATGATGTACGCCCAGGATTACGAGGAGAACATCGCCCCCGCGGAGGCCGGTCCGGTCCCGGGGCCCGCCGCCTTCGGCTGGGCCGACCTGATCCAGCCCTACACCAAGAACGAGCACCTGTTCAACTGCCCGTCCACCCGGGACAAGGTGATGCGGCTCAACACGGCCGTCAGCCCGCCGCGGTTCTGGCGGGACCGGGGCGGCAGCGCCAGCCCGAACAACGACTGCGTCACCAACGGCGCCATCCCGGCCGGCGCCGGCTACACCTATGGGGTCAACTCTATGGGGGCGGCCGGAGGCAACGGCGGACCCTTCCACTGGGACCGTGCCACACAGACGGCGGCCAACTCAGGCCTGGCCTCTATGTCGGCCCCCGCCCAGACGGCGGGCATCGCCGAGGGGCGCGGCACCTCGCCGTGGTGGCTCTGGGACGGCAGCAGTACCATCTCGCTCACGAACGTGGACGCCCAGATCGACGGACGCCGCCACCCCGCGGTGCAGGCCGGCTCACCCATCGCCGCCTGCAATGTCATGTTCATGGACGGCCACGCCAAGTTCACCTTCCTGCGGCAGTCCATGAAGCCCAACATCTGGACCATCCGCGACGACGACTGACCGGCGTGTCGGCCGTCATTCCCATCGACGGCCCGTTGTCGGCTGATACCTGGCTCCGATCCTGTGGTGTGGGCGCGGTGGCGGCACAAGCAAAACCGCGCCCCACAGAAGGAAGACCGGGCGGTACCCGCCGAGCACTCTATAGCAGTTCCGCCGACGGAACGCTCCGGGCTGAGGAACAAGATCGCAATCCCGGCCCGCAAAATCCCCGGCTACGACAGCGGCGGCATCTTCGGTGACGACCTGAACGCCAAGCCGCCCACCACAGGGCAGTACGATCGACGCCGTTCCGGCCGGGGCGATCAAAAGGCGCGGTGAAAACCACACGGCTCGCTCGGCCGGGGGCGCCGTTGCCTACAGGTTCGGGGCACCGAACGTGTCGCCCGCGCGCAGGTCGCCGGTCTCCCAGCCGCGCCGGAACCAGCGGACGCGCTGCTCCGACGTGCCGTGGGTGAAGGAGTCCGGGACGACGTACCCCTGCGATTGCGCCTGGAGCCGGTCGTCGCCGATGGCGTTGGCGGCCTGGAGCGCCTCGTTGAGGTCGTCGGGGTCGAGGATCTTCTTCATGCGCTGCGCGTGGTGCGCCCACACGCCCGCGAAGAAGTCCGCCTGGAGTTCCAGTCGCACGGAAAGCTCGTTCGCCTCCGCCTCGCTCAGGCGCTGGCGGCGGGAGTTCACCTTGTCCATGATGCCCAGCTGGTTCTGGACGTGGTGGCCGACCTCGTGGGCGATCACGTAGGCCTGGGCGAAGTCGCCCTGCGCCCCGAAGCGGCTGCCCAACTCGTCGAAGAAGCTGGTGTCCAGGTAGACCTGCGCGTCCTCGGGGCAGTAGAAGGGGCCGACCGCTGCGGTGGCCATGCCGCAGGCCGATTCCACTCTGCCGGAAAACAGCACGAGCCGGGGTTCGCGGTAGGTCCCCCCGGCTTCACGGAAAAGGCGGTTCCACACGTCTTCCGTGTCGGCGAGTACGACGGACACGAACTCCTTCTGTTGCTGCGCTTCCGGGCTGTTCGCCGCGGGCGCCTGCCTGCCCGGCTGCGGGCCGCCCGCCGGAATGACGTCCGCCGGGTTGCCGCCCATCAGCATGTACAGGATCGCGATGATGACGGTCCCGATGCCGCCGCCGGCGGCCAGCCGCCCGGCCCCGCCGCCCCGGCGGTCTTCCACGTTCCCGCTCTGCCGTCTGCCTTGCCACCGCATCTGCTTGTCTCCTCCCGCGGTTGGGAGTGTACCCGCCCCGCCCCGTATTGCAATCACGGCGGTGCGGGTGCGGCTACGACCGGCAGCCGTGCAGCACGCCCCGCTTGAAGACGTTGACGGCCACCAGACGCTCGCGGATCGAGCGCATTTCGTCCAGCACATCCGGCAGCGCCCACTCCCCGCGCTCGATGCGGATCAGGGTGATGTCCGCCTGCCGCCCCGGCAGCAGCCGGCCGAAGCGGTCCCCCAATCCCATCGCCCGAGCCGGAGCGTCGGTGGCCGCCTGGACGATCTTCGGCAGGGGCATGCCGAGGTACAGAAACTTCGTCATGGTCGTGGGCAGGTCGAAGACGGGGCCGAGGATGTTGAAATGGTGGAGGTCCGTGCTGATGGTGTCGGGCCAGAAGTCTCCCTCCCGGCAGGCCGCCTCCGCCACCGCCCAGGAGAACGCCCCCTTCCCGTGGCCGACGTCGAACAGGACGCCGCGTTCCCGCGCCGCGAGCATCTCCGGTTTCGGCGTGCCGTCGTCGGCGAAGCCGTGGTCGGGGTGGGGGTGGTACAGGTGCGTGTAGATGTCGCCGGGGCGCAGCCGCCGCAGAAGCTCCCCCAGCGGCACCAGCGAGCGCGCGTGGTGGATCATGCAGGGCAGGGCGGTCCGCTCCGCCGCCTCCAGCAGCGCCTCCAGGCCGGCCCGTTCGTTTTGCGCCTGGTTGTCGGCCAGGAGCGCGCTCAGCCGCACCTTCAGCCCGACGATCCGGTCCCGGAACTGCTCGACGCAGGCCACGGCCGAGGGGGCGTGGGCGTATCCGGGCTCGCTCAGCTCCCCGATGTTGTACGGGCGCTCGTCGGGGTAGCCTTGCAGGCAGCCGATCATCGAGATGTTCAGGAGCGCGTACACGTCCTCGCGCGCCTGCGAGAGCACGAACCGGTCGAAGGCGGGAAACGTCAGCGCCCCCGCGGTGCCGGTGTCGAGCATCGTCGTCACGCCGGTCACGAGGCCGGCGTCGCCCGGGTCGATGGACCAGCGCCCGACGCCGCTGAACACGTGGACGTGCAGGTCGATCAGGCCCGGCGTGACGATCAGGCCGGAGGCGTCGAGCACGGCTTCCCCCTGCTCCGGCAGCTCCGGCCCGATCTCGGCGATGGTCCCGCCGCGTACCCGCACGTCCACCCGACGCGGTGCACCCCCTGAGCCGTCATAGACCTCGCCGCCCCGAATCAGATGTCCGGTCTCCACAGGATTCTCCTTCCGCAACGGGCGTGACTATCTCTTTCTTCGCCTGCGGCCTCCCGGCTCCCTCCCGTGATCGGCACGGCATCGGTTTGTCCGCGCCGTTCCCGGGATACAAGCGTTGTGGAGGATTGTCCGCGACCATGTCCGCCATCACCGAGTGGGCCGATCACATCCGGCCGACCGCCGAAGAGCTGCGCTGGCAGCAGATACCGTGGCACAGCACGTTCTACAGCGCCGTCTGCGAAGCGCAGCGCGCCGGGAAGCCTATCCTGCTCTGGGCGATGAACGGGCACCCGCTCGCCTGTACGTGAAACAACGGCGTCAAGGGCCGACAGTCTGTCTGGTCCGACCCCGGCATCATCGAGCGCGCGAAGGGGTTCGTCCCGGCCACCGACGAAGTGTACCGCCTCCAGAGCGGCACGGACGAGGACTGCCTGCTGTTCCGGAAGATCGCGGAGCAGGGACATTTCGGCGGACGCCCCGGCCATTCCCGCCAGGGGACCTACGCGGCGACGCCCGGCGGCCTGCTGCTGGCCTCGCTCAACTCCAACGACCCCGCCCGCGTCGCCGAGATGCTGGACCGGGCGCGGGAGCGGTGGGACGCGCTTCCCCGGGCGGAGCGTCTGCTAGACGCCGACCCGGAGGGCCTCTTCGCGGGCCTGCGTCGGGCGGAGCGCTTCTACCCGGAGGACGGCCTGGTCCTGCACGTCTATTCCCGCGACCTGCCCCGGAGTTCGGATGCTGACGAAGAACCCTCCCGTTCCTGGAACCAGGATTACGCCTGGTTCATGAAGGCGGAGGCGCGGCGTTTCCTGCCCGACGCGCCCCGGGTGGGGCAATACCACGATCTCCCCACGGCGCTCGTCAGCCGTCTGGTGCGCTGCCACCTTGTCGACTACGTGCGCGGCGAGACCTGGCCGTGGGACGAGAAGGACATCGAGACGGCGCGCCTGACCTGCCACGTGACCGGCGTCGCGGACGGCGTCGTTTCCCTCCGCCTGGAAGGGGAGTCGCGAACGTCCGCCGAAGGCGCCTGGTCGGTCCGGGGAGCCGCAGACAGCACCCCGACGCTTCAGGCGCGCGGCTTCGACGCCCGGCTGGAAGGCAGCGCGCGGTACGACCTTACGCGCGAAATCTTTACCGCCTTCCACGCCGTGGCCGTCGGGACGCGCTGGGGCGGTACTCGCTACAACGTGCGCCACGACGACCCGGGTCCCGCGCCGATGGGCGTCGCGTTCACTCTCGCGGGGCGCGGCCCCTCCGAGCGCGTGGCGCCCGCCTTCTTCTCCGCCTATGACTGGGAAGCGGGGACTACTGCTGCCAGCCCATCTTCCCGTTGATCGAGATCGTGTAGGTGAGATGGCGCTCGTTCAGCATCGAGAACGTCGCCCAGATCGCCTCCGCCGTGAACTCCGCCAGTATCACGCCCAGGGCGATCATCCGCAGCTTGCCGTAGCCGCCCAGGCCGTAGTAGCGCTGGACGAAGAACTTGATGGCGAGCACGATCAGCAGGCCGAACCAGTAGTAGTCCACGCCGAAGTTCATCCCGAGCGCGTAGCCCGCCGGGTGTAGCGGGAACCCGGGCACGCGGAAGCGCACGAAGTCGAGCAACAGGACGACGGCCAGCCCGATGCCGACCGACAGCATGGCTGTCGCGTTCGGCGCGCGCGGCGTGTCCGTCAGCATAGCGACCACGTTCGCCGTGTCGCCGCCGGCGTCCCCGGGCGTGTAGCGGTAGCCCAGGTAGATGCGGACGAGGTGCCCGAGCACGCTCCCAGCGATCGTCGCAACGAGGAGCGCCAGAAAGACCGGCCGCTGGCTGAGCTGCGAGCGCTCCGCCAGGTACATCGCCTCCAGCTGGTGCGGCATCGGGTGCGTCCGATGGATGCGGTTCAGGAAGTGGAACGTGGTGACCGTCCGCGCGATCATGTCCGGCGTCCAGCCCTGCGTCCCCCGGAAGTCCACGATGAGCTGGTTCGGCCCCATGAACGCCATCTCGTGCGTCGGCGGGCCGAGCTGCGCCCGCAGGCGCGTCATGGCGATGCTGAACGCGAGGAACAACAGGACGTAGCAGATCACGAAGCCGAACCGCAGGCCGACGCCGACGCCGACCGCGCCGAGCGTGAGCAGGCTGAGGACCAGACCCGCGAAGGCAAGACGGGGCGGCACGCGGCGAGCGTCGCTCCGCCCGCCGCCCTCCCAGATCTGCCGCCACGCGTTCCGCAGGTAGCCGCGCGCGACCCAGACGGCGGTGACGAACAGGCCCAGGAACGCGCCCCAGGACTGTTCGCTGAAGTAGGGCGGCCCGGGCACCAGCCCGCCGCCGCCGAAGACGCCCTGCTCGTAGCCCAGGCTGTAGGCGATCACCTGCTGCGCCTTGCGGACGAAAAAGAAGAACACCGCCGAGAACAACAGGTCGGTGGGCATGAAGAAGCCGATGGCCGAAACGAACGGGAAGATGCCGATGGGCGTCCACCCGACCTGGTTCCAGGGCGGCGACCGGAACCAGGTGGACAGGTCGCCCAGGAACCGGACGTTGAGCGACGGCAGCCACGGGTACAGAAAGGCGAAGCCGTTGAGCATGTCGATGGCGAACATGACGGCGAAGCTGCCCCACATGAGCCGGCTTCGCCAGAACGGCGACGACCCGCCGCCCTCGATGATCGCGAGCGGGAGCTGCACCAGGGGGAAGGCCAGCTTCTCGTGGTTCGTCCACTGGTCGGCCATCAGGGCGTTGACGCACAGCATCGCCAGGCACACCAGACCCGCGATGACGGTCCACGCGATGATCTTGGGCCACCACAGGGGGAGCTGCGACCAGAAGTAACGGAACGGTTTGCCGCCCGCGAGGAACCCTTCCATCCCCTCGCCGGACTTGAAGAAGAGCCACTCGCTGACGTAGGGAAGGATCTTGGTCTCGTAGCGCGGGTTCCGGTCCGCGAACAGGGCGTAGCTGTGGATGTAAGGGTTGATGACGTCCATCCACTCCGAGGCCATCGCGCAGATCACGGCCTGCATCCCGTAGAAGACGACCAGTTCCGCCTCGGAGAACGCCGCACGTGGCGCGAACCGCCGCAGCGGGACGTTCACGAGGAGTAATACGAGCGTCAGCACGACCGGCGGGACCATCAGCGAGAAAATGCGGTCCACGGCCTGGTCCTGCGCCCAGAAGCAGCAAACGGGCGCCAGCAGCAGGCTGACGCCGACGGCGCGCGCGAAGCGCCAGCCCAGGGTCGTGGAGCGGCGGGTGTCGGGGACGACGGGCACAGACGGACTCCGGTGCGGGGATGACATCTGGTTCGACGCCGGCGCCGGAAATCCTGTGTCGGGCGGCCCTGCGCAGTGCCCGGGTCGGGTAGAATGGCGGGGAGCGGCGCGCGCTACGCCATTCCCGCGAGCACAGGAACCTGACACCATGGACAGCAACGGCGGCGGCCTGATCTGGGGCAACCTGCTGCACCTCAGCTACAATTTCTGGGGCGATTGGGAAAACCCGGAGGTATCCTCGCCCTACCACGCGGCGAAGCCCTACCTGCGCTTCGACGACCGCCTGTGGGACGACCTGCTCCGTCGCATGGCCGACGCCGGGATGAACCTCGTTGTGCTGGACCTGGGCGACGGCGTCGCCTACCGGAGCCACCCCGAGATCGCTGTCGAAGGCGCGTGGTCCGTCGAGCGGCTTCGGGAGGAACTCGGGAAACTGCGCGCGCTGGGGCTGGAGCCGATCCCGAAACTGAACTTCTCCACCTGCCACGACCAGTGGCTCGGACCCTACGCGCGGCAGGTCTCGACCCCGGCGTACTACGCCGTCTGCCGCGACCTGATCGCCGAGGTCATCGACCTGTTCGACACGCCGCGCTTCTTCCACCTCGGCATGGACGAGGAGGAGCAGAAGCACCAGCGGACGTTCGAGTACGTGGTCCTGCGGCAGCACGGGCTGTGGTGGCGAGACTTCTTCTTTTTCGTGGAACAGGTCGAGCGCCGGGGCGTCCGGCCCTGGATCTGGTCGGACTACGTGTGGGAGCACCCCGAGCCGTTCTACGCGCAGATGCCCCGTTCCGTCCTGCAAAGCAACTGGTACTACGGCACCCGGTTCGATCCCGATGTCAAAGAGGCGGCTGCCTATATCGATCTGGAGGCGCACGGCTTCGACCAGGTGCCGACGCTGAGCAACTACAAATCGCCGGAGAACATCGCGGGGACCGTCCGCTTCGCCCGCGAGCATATCGCCCGCGAGCGTCTGAAGGGGTTCCTGATCGCTCCCTGGCGCCCGACACTGGAAGCATGCCGCCCGCGCCACGAGGAAGCGATCGCCCACCTGGCGAAGGTGATACGCAACGTCGAGCGGGGAGCGTAGAGGAACGCCCATGTTCGAGCATTTGCTGACGCCGGCCCTTCTGGTCGATCACGGTCGGCTAACGCGCAACGTCGAGCGGATGCAGTCCGTCTGCGACGCGAGCGGCGTCGCTCTCTGGCCGCACATCAAGACGCACAAGATGGTCGAGGTGGCCAGGATGCAGCTCGCGGCCGGAGCGCAGGGCCTGACCTGCGCCAAGATCGGCGAGGCGGAAGCGCTGTTGCCGAGCGGTGTGCGGCGCGTCTTCCTGGCGCATTCGCTGGTCGACCCGCTCCAGGCCCCGCGTCTGCGCGCCCTCGCCGATTCGCTGGACGAGTTGATCGTCGCCTGCACGAGCGAGGCGCAGGCGGAGGCGCTGGAGCGGGTGCTCGCCGCTGCCGAACTGCGTCTGCCCGTTTTGATGGCCGTGGACACCGGCCTGGGGCGGGAGGGGGCGCGCGGCCCGGCGTCCGCTGCCGGCCTCGCCGCCGCCATCGGGCGGCAACCGCACCTGTGCCTGCGGGGCGTCTACACCCACGAAGGGCACACCTACGGCGGTGGCGAAAACGCGGACGAGGAACTGCGCGCCGTCCATGAACGTCTGGTCGCGGCCCGGGACCGCATCGACCCGTCGCTCTCGCTCTGGCCGGGGTGCAGCGTCACCGCCGCGCGCATGGCCGCGCTGGGCGGCGTGGCGGCGGTGCGGCCCGGCGCCTACGTCTTCGGCGATCTGAACCTGACCATCACGAACCGGGTCATGGATTGGGAAGACGTGGCGTTGACGGTGCTCGCAACCGTCGTGGACCGGCCCGCGCCGGGGCTGGCGCTCGTGGACGCGGGCTCCAAGACCTTCAGCAGTGACCGTACCCCGGACGGGACGACCGGTCTCCTGCCGGGCTCGCCCGGCGCGCGCGTCACGCGCTGTAGCGAGGAGCACGGCTGGGTGACGGGGCCGGAGGCCGACGCTCTCGCCATCGGGGAGCGCGTCCGGTTCGTCCCCGCGCACGTCTGCCCGGTCGTCAATCTCGCCGACGAGGTCGTGGTCCTGCGCGACGGTCAGGCGGCCGAAACCTGGCGGGTCGCCGCGCGGGGCAAGGTACAGTAGTGACACCACGCGAAACGCAGCCGCGGCGGCTGGAAACCTCCGGCGGCACCTACACGCTCCACGAGTTCCATCTCGCGGTGGCCGGGCGGGAGTGGACGGTTCTGCACACCGGCGTGGTGCTGACCCACGAGGATGAAGCCCATTTCCTCCGGGAACTGCGCGGCCACCTGCCGTACGGTGTCGCACTGTGGCCGTCGGCCATCGCGCTGGCCCACGAACTCGCGGCTCGTGGCGTGGACGCGCTCGCGGGCACCAGTGTGCTGGAACTGGGCGCGGGGACGGGGCTCCCGGGCATCGTGGCGGCGTCGCTGGGCGCGCAGGTCGTCCAGACCGACCGGCAGGACGCGGCGCTGTCGGTCTGCCGGCTCAACGGCAAGCGCAACGGCGTCGAAGCGGGCATCGACTACCGGCTCGTGGACTGGACGGACTGGCACGACGACGGGCAACGCTTTGACTGGATCATCGGCTCGGACATCCTGTACGGCGAGCCGATGCACCCGCACCTCCGGCACGTCTTCCAGACCAGCCTCGCGCCCGGCGGGCGCATCCTGCTTTCCGACCCGTTCCGCGGCCCCAGCCTGCGCCTGCTCGAAGCGCTGCAGGATCAGAAATGGAGCGTCGCCGGCACCAAGTGGAACCTCGGCGAGGACGAGGACCCGCGCGCGATCGGGGTGTTCGAACTCGCGCGGTAACGGGCTCACAGGGATTCTGCCCGCCGTTGGCGAAACATGGCCGGGACACGACGACGTGAAAATCCCCCGGAGGCTTGCTCCCACATGACGGCTGTTCCCGAGACGACCCGCGATGACGCGCGGACCCGCGTTCATTCCGGCCCCGACCTGCTCCAGATCGCGATGCCCCTGGGCGGCATCGGCGCGGGCTGCGTCTGTTTGAACGGCTACGGCGGACTGCAGGACTTCTCCATCCGCCACCAGCCCGCGACCACGGCCAGTCCGGACGGGCACGGCTTCACCGATGCCGCCTTCGCGCTCCTGCACGTCAAGGGCGAACGCCCCGTCACGCGGCTGGTCGAGGGGCCGCTCCCGCCGGAAAAGGTGTACGACCAGGGGCTCCAGGGCCAGGGCTACCGCAAGGGGGGGCATGAAGGGCTCCCGCGGTTTGAGAACTGCGCCTTCGAGGGCCGCTACCCGTTCGGCACCGTTTCCCTGTCCGACCCGCACCTTCCGCTCCGGGCCACCGTCACCGGCTGGAGCCCGTTCATCCCGCTCGACGACCGCGACTCCGGCATCCCGTGCGCGGTCCTGAACTACCGGTTCGATAACGTCTCGGCGGGGCCGGTCGCCTTCGAGTTCTCCTACCACCTCGCGCATCCCGCGGTCGGTAAAATGACGGGCGAAGCGGGCACCCGCAACGCGGTGATTCCCGGGCAGGGCGTCCTCTTCTCCAACACGGAAGAGGCCGACCACGCCACCTTCGGCAGCGGCGCGCTCGTCGTCGCCGGGCGGCACGAGCCCGCCGTCAAGGCGATGTGGTTCCGCGGCGGCTGGTTCGACTCGCTGTCGGCGCTCTGGCGCGAGGTTTCGGCCGGAACCTTCGTCGAAAACGACGGCGCGGCCGGCGAAGCCGGCCTGAAGGGGCGCAACGGCGGCTCGGTCCTGCTGCGTGCGTCGCTCGCGCCGGGCGAATCCGTCGAGTTCCCCGTCGTCCTCGCCTGGCACTTCCCGAACTGCCACCACACCGTCGGCGTCGTCGCGGGGGAAGAGCTGAGCCGGGTCTGGCACCCCTTCTACGCGACGCAGTGGGGGGACGCCGGCGACGTCGCCCGGTACGTGGCCGCAAACCTCGACACGCTGCACCGGCGCACGGCGGCGTTCCGGGACGCGCTGTTCGGCTCGACCCTGCCCGCCGCCGTGCTCGACGCCGTTTCGGCGAACCTGGCGATTATGAAGTCGCCGACCGTGCTGCGGCAAGGCAACGGGAACCTGTGGGGATGGGAGGGCTGCTTCGCCGGGGGCGGCTGCTGCCACGGCACCTGCACCCACGTCTGGAACTACGCGCAGGCGTTCCCGCACCTGTTCCCCGCCCTGGAGCGGACCCTGCGCGAGCAGGAGTACCTGCGCTCGATGGACGGGCGCGGCCACGTGAACTTTCGGGCCGCCCTGCCCGACGCGCCCACGTCGCACGACTTCCACGCGGCCGCCGACGGCCAGCTCGGCGGCATCCTCAAGCTGTACCGCGACTGGCAGATCGGCTGCGACGACGCGTGGCTGGCGCGCCTGTACCCGCTCGCCCGGCGCAGCCTCGACTTCTGCATCGCCGCCTGGGACCCGGACGAGCGCGGCGCGCTGTTCGAGCCGCACCACAACACCTACGACATCGAGTTCTGGGGCCCGGACGGGATGTGCTCCAGCATCTACGTCGGGGCGCTGTCGGCCATGGGCCGCATCGCCCGCGCACTGGGCGCGGAGGGGGACGCGACCCGATACGAGGAGATCGCGCGTCGCGGGGCCGCGTTCCTGGACGCCGAGCTGTTCAACGGCGAGTACTACGAACAGCGCGTGCAGTGGGAGGGCCTGCGCGACACCTCCTTTGCCGAGAAGGTCGCCGCGATCTCCGGGGACCCGAACGCCGACGAGATGTCGCTCCTGCTCCAGGCGGAAGGCCCGAAGTACCAGTACGGGACGGGCTGCCTTTCCGACGGCGTGATCGGGGCGTGGATGGCGACGATCTACGGCGTCGAAATCCCGCTGGACGCCGGCCACGTGCGGAGCCACCTGAAGGCGATCTTCGACCACAACTTCAAGCCCGACCTGAGCGAGCATGCCTGCCTCCAGCGCCCCGGATACGCCCTCGGGCACGAGCCCGGACTGCTGCTGTGCTCCTGGCCGCGGGGAAACAAGCCGACCCTGCCCTTCGTCTACTCCGACGAGGTCTGGACCGGGATCGAGTACCAGGTGGCGTCCCACCTGATCGCCGAAGGACTGGTCGATGAGGGCGTGACCATCGTGGAGGCAGTCCGCCGCCGGTACGACGGCCGCGTCCGCAACCCGTACAACGAGTACGAGTGCGGCAACTACTACGCGCGTGCCATGGCGAGCTACGCCCTGCTCGGCGCCTTCTCCGGCTTTCGCTATTCGGCCGCGATGAAAACGCTCTGGTTCGGCCCGAAGCAGTTCTCCGGCAGCTTCACCACCTTCTTCTCCGCGGCCAGCGGCTGGGGCACCATCCGCCTGGACGACGACGGTCTCACCATCACGATGGCGGAGGGCGATCTGGCCGTCGAGTCGCTGCATCTCATGGTAGGCGGGCAGACGACCGTCCTGCCGTGGGTCGCCGTCGCACGCCCGGGTGAGCCGGCGCGCATTTCCCTGCCCGGTGCCGGGGCCTGAAGCGCATTCACGTCAAGGGCCAAAGAGGAGTAAATCCATGGTCGACAATCTGGCTTTTTTGCGGGACGGTCGCTCCCGGCGGGCTTCCAGTTGGGACCGGAGCGGCAGGAACGGCGACGCCTGGGCGGTGGAGCCGGGCGAGACGAAGGTCCTGGCGGACCTGTCCGGGGCCGGCGTCATCCGCCACATCTGGTTCACGGTCGGCGCGGAAGACCGGATGTACCTCCGGCAGGCCGTGTTGCGGATGTACTGGGACGGCCAGGAACATCCCAGCGTCGAGGTGCCGGTGGGGGACTTCTTCGGCGTCGGCCACGCCAGAGTCACCTCATACTCCTGCGCCGTGATGAACATGAGCGCGAACGCCGGCGAGACTATCTTCTCCCACCACGCCGCCATGAACTGCTACTGGCCGATGCCCTTCGCGAACGGCGCGCTCATCACGGTCGAGAACCAGGGGACCAAGCGCATCGGCGCCTGGTACTTCTACGTCGACTACGACGAACTGGACCGCCCGCAGGAGGGGGCCGCGCGCTTCCACGCGTGGTGGAACCGGAACAACCCGTGCCCGCCGCCCGCCGAGGCGCCCGACGACCCCGACGTGAACCTTTCGGACCGGCACAACTACCTGATCCTCCAGGCCGAGGGCCGGGGGCATTACGTGGGCTGCAATCTGAGCATCCACAACCTGTACGGCGGCTGGTGGGGCGAGGGGGACGACATGTTCATGGTCGACGGCCAGAAATGGCCGCCCGACCTGCACGGAACGGGCTCCGAGGACTATTTCGGCCACGCCTGGGGAATGCAGCCCCAGAACGCGTTCTTGTATAATGGGGTTTCGTTCCACTCCGGCGCACCCACGCACGCCTTCAACGAGCGCATCACGGTGTACCGGTACCACGTCGCCGATCCCGTCGTGTTCCAGGAAAGCCTGCGCGTGAGCATCGAGCACGGCCACGCCAACGACCGCAGCGACGACTACGCCTCGACGGCGTTCTGGTACCAGACGCTCCCGTCCAAACCGTTCCCGCCGCTGCCGAAGATGGAGGATCGCCTGCCCCGCGAAGACGTGAAGGTGCAGCCGGTGAATCTGCCTGTCCCCGTGACCGAACGGATGCGCAGCGGCTCGCCCATCGACCCGCAATACCCGACGGGCTGATCTACCCCACGATGAGGAACGACCTTTGCGCCGTACTTCAGTGAACCGCGGAGCCGTCTGGCATCCCGACGAGTTCGTGCTGAGCTTCTGGTGCGGCCCGCCGGAGCCGTTCACAACCCAGGAGCGGTACCGGGAGATCAAGTTCGCGGGCTTCACGCACGTCATGCCGCCGTGCGCCGCGACGACGCCCGCGCTAAACCGCAAGATCCTCGACCTGTGCGCGCGCGTCGGCCTGAAGGCGTTCGTTGGCGACCCGCGAATGCCGCTGCGCATCGAGCAGGAACCGGACGCGAAGGCGCGGCTCGACGCCATCGTCGCCGACTACGCCGGCCACCCCGCGCTGGCGGGCTACCACCTCACCGACGAGCCCAACGCCGGGGCGTTCCCCGGGCTGGCGCAGGTCGTCGCCTACCTCCGGGAGCGGGACCCGCGCCACCACACCTACATCAACCTGTTCCCGAACTACGCCGAGGCAAACCGGCTCGGCACCCCCACGTACCCGGAGCACCTGCGGCGGTATATGGAGACGGTCCGGCCCTTCGTGCTCAGCTACGACCACTACCACTTCTTCCAGGACGGCGGCGAGCGCGCCGAGTTCTTCGCCAACCTGGCCGACGTGCGCCGCGCGGCGAATGCACACGACACGCATTTCTGGAACATCGTGCTCGCCACGCAGCATTTCGGCTACCGGAATCTGAACGAGGCCGAGCTGCGCTACGAGGCGATGCAGACCCTGGCCTACGGCGGCAAGGGGCTGCTCTGGTTCACCTACTGGATGCCCGGCGGCGTGGACCCGTCTTGGAAGGAGCCCATGATCTCAGGCTCCGGCGAACGCACGCCGCACTACTACCAGGTCCGCCGCGTCAACCGCGAGGTCGCCGCCTTCGGGCGGGAACTCCTCCGCGCCGACTCGCTCCACGTCTTCCACACCGGCACTCCCATGCCAGCTGGCGCCGCCGCGCCTCCGCCCGATGCGCCGCTGACGGTCTCCGGCCCCGGCAGGCTGACCGTCGGCGTCTTCCGTGCCCCCACCCGCCACACCCTCGCCTTTGTCGCCAACGTCGACTACCGGAATGGCGTTACCACGCAGGTAAAGACAGCCGCCCGCAACCCGCGCGAACGGTTTGACCCGCAGTCCGGCCGCTGGACGCTCCTTCCCGACGGTGAGACCGTAGCGTTGACCCTTGCCCCGGCGGCTGCCGCGTTGCTGCGCTGGGAAGGGTAGGCCGTGCTACCGTTGCCTATGGTATGATGTGTTGGTGCGGCGGGACACCAGCGCCGATTGTCCTGCCGCCACGGCCGCCATGCGTCAACGACGAACCGCATACGCCCTCTTCCTGGCCTACCTCGCCCCGCTCCTGGGCGTCATGCTCACGGTCTGGGCGTCGGCCCGTGCGGCGACGCCTTCCGCTAAAGCGGCCGCCCCTGCCACCGCGGCCGCAAACCCGGAGGCGGTTCAGGCGCTGCTCCAGAAAAGCTGTCTCGGCTGCCACGGGGTCGGGGCGCAGCTTTCCGGGCTCGACCTGCGCTCGCGCGCCGCCTCGCTCAAAGGCGGGACCCGCGGCCCGTCGCTCGTCCCCGGCCACGCCGACAGGAGCCTGCTGTACCGGATGGTGACGGGTGAGCGGTCGCCGCTCATGCCCCCGACCGGGAAGCTTTCCACGGAAGAGATCGCGCTGCTGAAGCGGTGGATTGACGGCGGCGCCCCCTGGCCGGGTCTGTCCATCAAGACGGCTCGCCCGCAGGTCTGGTGGTCGTTCCGTGCGCCGGTCACTCCGCGCGTGCCCGCCTTCCCGAAGGACGCGTGGGTGCGGAATCCCGTCGATGCCTTTGTGTTCCAGCGGCTGCGCGCATCGGGCCTGTCGCCCTCGCCGCCCGCCCCGCGCGCGGTTCTTATACGCCGCGCCTACCTCGACCTGATCGGCCTCCCCCCCACGCCCGACGAAGTGCGCGCGTTCGTGGCCGATACGTCCCCCGACGCCTGGGAAAAGGTCGTAGACCGGCTGCTCGCCGGCCCGCACTACGGGGAGCGCTGGGGGCGGCACTGGCTCGACCTGGTGCGGTACGCCGACAGTGGCGGCTTCGAGGGCGACGCCGACCGGCCGCTGGCGTGGCGCTACCGCGACTACGTCATCGACGCCTTCAACCGCGACAAGCCGTACGCGACGTTCCTGCGCGAGCAGATCGCCGGCGACGAGCTGCCGGAGCGGACGAACGAGACGATCATCGCCACCGGCTATCTCGCCGCCGGCCAGAAAGACCTGGTCGGGATGGCGATGGAGGAGCGGCGGCGCGCGGACGAGCTGGACGACCTGGTCTCGACCACCGGCTCCGCCGTTCTGGGTCTGACCGTCGGCTGCGCGCGCTGCCACGACCACAAATACGACCCGATCTCGACCAACGACTACTACCGCATGCTGGCGCTGTTCGCGCCGACCGTACGCCGCGAGATCGAGATCCCGACCGCGAACGAGCGCGCCCGCGCAGACGCGCACAACGCGCCGCTCGACAAAGAACTGGCCCCCCTGCGCGCCCGGGCCGACGCGCTGCGACCGGAAGCGGCAAAGAGCGAGGACGCCAAGAAGCAGCTCGCCGAAGCGGAAGCGGCGGTCAAGGCGATTGAGGCGAAGCGCGTCGCGCTCCCGAAAGCCCTGGCCGTTACGGACGGGGGGCGGGACTTCGCGCCGGTCTACGTCCATCTGCGCGGAGATCCGTACCGGCAGGGGGCTCAGGTGCGCCCCGGGTTCATCACGACCTTGCCGGGCGGCATGGCGAGCGTCGGCCCGCCCGCGGACCCGAAGGCGCAGACGACCGGGCGCCGCCGCGCCCTGGCCGACTGGCTGACGAGCCCGCGCAACCCGCTGCCGGCCCGCGTGTGGATGAACCGCGTGTGGCGGCAGCACTTCGGGCGCGGTCTGGTGAACACGCCCAGCAATTTCGGCGTCAGCGGCGACCGGCCGTCCCACCCCGCGCTTCTGGACTGGCTGGCCGTCCGCTTCCAGAAAGAAGGGGGGCGCCTGAAGCCGATGCACCGGCTGCTGCTGCTGTCCTCCACGTACCGGCAGGATTCGGCGATCCGGGCCGCCGCGGCCAAAGCCGACCCGCAGAACCGTCTGCTGTGGCGCATGCCCGTCCGCCGTTTGGAGGCCGAGCCGATCCGTGACAGTCTGCTCTTCGTGGCCGGCTCACTGAACCCGGGGCGCGGCGGCCCGCCGGTCCATCCGCCGGTCGATCCGTCGCTGCGCGCCGACACCTTCCAGGGCGTCAACTGGCCCGCCGATACCGAGGACAGCCCGAAGACGTGGCGTCGCAGCGTCTACGTCAAGGTCAAGCGCTCGCTGCTGCTGCCGCAGCTTGAAGCGTTCGACTGCCCCGAGATCAGCGCGAGCGTCCCACAGCGCAACGTCACCACGACGCCGACGCAGGCGCTCACGCTGCTGAACGACCCGCTGATCCGCCGCCAGGCGCACCTTTTCGCCGAGCGCCTTAAGCGTGAAGCGGGCCCGAAGCCCGAAAAACAGGTCGCACGGGCGTACTGGCTCGCCCTCGGCCGCGCGCCGAGCGTGCGGGAAACGTCACTGGGCGTGGCCTTCCTGCGCGGCGGCGGCCCGGACGGGCTGGTCGATTTCGCGCACGCCGTCTTCAATCTGAACGAGTTCGTATATGTGCCGTAGGGAGCCCCCACCCCCGGCCCCTCCCCCGAAGCGGGAGAGGGGGACGTCTCAATGGGTGGGACCGGTTGGTGCGCACCAGCAGTCGCTCCCGCCCTGTTCTCTCCTCTCCCGCTTCGGGGGAGGGGCCGGGGGTGGGGGCGCTTCGAGGACGAGATGAACGACAACGACGACAGCCATGACGGGCCGCAGACCATCGCGCGGCGCGATTTCCTGGCCCGGGCGGGCGGGGGGATCGGTGGGCTCGCGCTCGCCGACCTGCTCGGCGCGGACGGCGCGCTGGCCGCACCGCCGTCGGTCGCTACCTCGCTCCCGCCGGACCCGCTCCGGCCCCGCAAGCCGCATTTCGCGCCCAAGGCGAAGCGCGTCATCTCGCTGTTCATGTTCGGCGGCATCAGCCACATCGACACGTTCGACCCGAAGTCCGAATTGGACAAACAGCACGGGCAGTCGGTGTCCGACCGGCCCGGCTTCGACACGGGAGGCCGGAGCGCGCCCGGCAAGCTGATGCGCTCGCCGTGGAAGTTCCAGCCCTACGGTGAGTGCGGGATGCCGGTCTCGGAACTCCTCCCGCACATCGGCGGCTGTGCGGACGACCTGGCCCTCATCCGCTCGATGACGTCCGAGAGCAACAACCACGTCC